>CAJTYF010000038.1 GCA_910583945.1 uncultured Bacilli bacterium | reverse complement strand
TTTCCAATTTATAACAAACTATCAAATAAGTACTTGACTTCTAATAGTTAGTCATTTCATTATTTTTATTTTTTTTTTTCATTTTAAGCAACTCCTGTTTAGTCATAGCATAATAACTTTAAAATTGCAAATTCTTATTATATTTTTAAAATAATTTACCAAACTACAAATGGTGAAAACTTTATGAAAAAGTTACGTTTCTTTTTTAAATCTATGGTATTTTTATTTGTTTCTTTTGTGATTGTTCTAGTAGGACTTTATACCTATGCTTATTTTAGTCCAAAATTAGAACTTACGAATATCGGTCAAATGTATATTTATGATAAAGATGGCGGATTAGTTTATCAAGGGAGTGGAAGTAGTGAATGGGTTAATCTTGAAAATATTAGTGAACATGTTTTAGACGCGGTAATTAGTGTTGAAGATAAAAATTTTTATAAACATCAAGGTTTTGATTATTTGAGAATTGCGAAAGCAATGCTATTAAACATTAAAAATAAAAGAGTCGTACAGGGAGCTTCAACAATTAGTCAACAATATATTAAGAATATGTATTTGGATTTTGATCAAACTTGGAAAAGAAAAGCGGAGGAAGCTTTTTTAACTTTAGAACTTGAAGTCCATTATAGTAAAGACGAAATTTTAGAAGGCTATTTAAATACTATAAATTTTGGAGCTGGAAATTATGGTATTTTAAATGCTAGTAAATATTATTTTAATAAGAATGCAAAAGATTTAAGTTTGGAAGAAGCTATTATGCTTGCTGGAATTCCCAAAAATCCTTCTAAATATAATCCTGTAACGCATTACGATGAATGTATTAATAGAGCTAAAGTCGTTGCTTTAAGTATGTTAAATAATGAAAAAATTGACGAAACGACTTATAACGAATTATTTAAAAATCCTATAACTATCTATGGAAAAAGGGATGTTAATAATTTACAAATGATTATGTATTACCAAGATGCGGTTTTAAAAGAGTTAGAAACTTTAAAAGGGATTCCTACTTCACTTTTAGATTCAGGTAGTTTAAAGGTGTATACCAATCTGGATATGAAAGCACAAGAGAAGTTAGAAAAAGAAATTTTAGAAAATGTTAAGGACGAAAACATGCAAGTTGCTAGTGTTCTTATTGAACCTGAAAGTGGAAAGGTGCGAGCTTTAGTTGGAGGAATGGATTATGCTAAAAGTCAGTATAATCGAGCTTTAAGTTCGAAAAGACAAGTAGGTAGTACAATGAAACCTTTTTTATATTATTCAGCTTTAGAAAATGGTCTGACAAGTTCTTCAACTTTTGTTAGTGAACCGACTAATTTTGTTTTTTCTAATAATAAAATTTATAGTCCTTCTAATTACAATGATGTTTATGCAAATAAGGAAATTACTATGTCTGCGGCTTTAGCTTATTCGGATAATGTTTATGCAGTTAAAACCCATTTATTTTTAGGAGAAAATACGCTAGTAGAAACCGCCAAAAAAATGGGAATAGAAGGGGAAATTGTTGCTAATCCAAGCTTAGCTTTAGGAACTAGTGAACTTAATATGCTTGATTTTGCTAAAGGCTATACAACTTTAGCTAATGGTGGTTATCAACTTGATAATTATTTTATTACTAAAGTTGAAGATTTACATGGAAACTTATTATATGAACATAAAGATACGAAAAAGATGGTTCTTAATTATAATTATGTTTATATTTTAAATGAAATGCTAACCAATACTAGTAATAGTAAATTTTTAAGTTATACTTCTCCAACTGCATTAAGTATTGCAAATAAGATGAGTCGTAAATACGCATTAAAAACAGGAACAACTAATACGGATTATTGGACAGTGGGTTATAATAAAGATGCACTAATGCTTATTTGGCTAGGTTATGATGACGCTAAAGAGGTGAATAGTGATTCGAGTAGGTGGAGTAAAACAATATGGGTCAATACAATGGAAGATTATTTGTCTGATAAAGAGAGTAGTTGGTATGATAAACCACAAAATGTTGTGAGTGTTTTACAAGAACCCGTAAGTGGAGCCAAAGCTACTAATGGACAAGCAACAATGTTTTATTATGTAAAAGGAAGTGAAGGGGAAAAGATTCAAGGAGATCAAAAAAGAGAATAAAAAAGTCAAAATCACTACTTCAAATAGTTTGATGACTTTAACTTAAAAAATAAAATTTCTAATTTATGATAACCTTTCCCATTGAAACAGAGGCTGTTGCCTTTGAATATCTAGATGCTGGAGCAGTTGCAGTTGTGGACGTATTTCCTACTATTTGTATTTTTCCATTCTCATAAACAATAGTCAAATTCGTACTATTATGAGCATAATTCTCTTCTGATGACATTGTAAAATACCAATCTGCATTAAGTGTAATTGGTATTTCGATACGATTTGGTATGGTACTTAATTTGTTATTTTCAACTTTCACTTTACTAGAGGTATCATAATAACCCGCTGCTGGTATGGTTACATAGGTATAAGTTGCATCACTAGTGGTTGTACTAGCTGTTACGGTAGCTCCTGCTTTATTCGACATACTTCCTGTTATTTTATTTCCTTTTACATACGCTGTTTTTCCACTTAGTATTTGGTTAGCTATAGCGTTCGCATCACTGGTAAAGGTTCCTGCTACTCCAAACAAACTGATTCCACTTTTTATATTACTGGCTACTAGATGAACATCTCCTTTAATAATTTGGTCTCCATTTAGATATTGACCTGAAGAGATGGTTTGATCTGTTGTTCCTGGAATATAGGTTTGGGCTTCTTTTCTTTTAATACTTCCCGTTACTAATTTTCCTTTAGCATAACCGGTACTTCCTTCTAACATTTCTGTACTGGTAACGCTTCCACTTGTTTTATATTCTTTTAATTCACTGTATAATTTATCTAGTGTTTCAGTTAAATTCTCGGTGACGCCCTGATTATCATACGTGACCTCATGACTTGTTATAGCTCTTACATTTACAACTCCTATAACTAATCCAATTCCTAGTATTCCTAGTAATTTTTTAGTTTTCCTCTCTTGTTGGTTATTAGTTTCTAATAACCCCCCCCCCATTCTTAAATTTAATCTTTTTCATTTTCTATCTCCTCTACTATCATTAATTATAATTCCTGAGAGCTCTTTTATCAATAAAAATAAACTCGATAAATTCCAGTTTATTTAATTATTTTTATAGTAAAATGATATTGTCCTTCTAAATCGGCTTCTTCTAGTTCGATATTAAAACCACGCAATTCTAAATCACTAATTGTATTTCTAATTGTATTAATTGCTGTTTTTAAATCTGTTCCAGCTAATTCTTCTTGTTTGGCTGCGTAATCCGGTTCAAGTGTAACAATACTATCTAGTGGATCAACTAAAGTTTCATCAGGAGTAGGGAGCACTTCTTCAATACTATTGTTAGAGATTTCAATTGATTGTTCTGTTGGTACAGATTCTTCCTCTTCTTTATTAAAAAATATAGATTTAAAAGGTGATATATTTCCATCCGTTGAGTCATCATTATTTGTTTCTTCCATACTAGTATTTTGGATTGGTAGTTCAATTTCATTTATAGAATTTTCTTCAATTGAGTTTGTATTATCCAAAGTAATATTGTTTGAAGTATTCATTGTAAAATCTTCAATGGATGGCATTGAACTCTCTGATACTGGACTATTAATGTTCAATTCTGGTTCTTTGCTCACTGTTTCATTTATTGAATTTAAGCTGTCTATAGGATTAGAGTCAATTAAAGGAGCTGAGTCAATACTTGAATTGCTCTCAGTTTGTACTGAATTATTTTGAATAAGAAAATCATTACTTACTGGATTATTATTTACTGCAAAGTCATTTGTATTCATAGATTGATTGAAAGTATTTTCTATTTTGTCTAAATCATTTTCTAAATTTAATGAATTCGTATTTAATTCTTCTGGATGAGAGAGCATAACACTATTTGTCACACTATCTGGTTCCGTTATATCAAAATTGCTTACTGTTTGATTATTCATATTAATTACCTCACTTGTTTCTAAAGAATCCTCCAAAATCTCGATAGGAGTTGCTAAAGGAGTTGTTTCTTGATTAAATATTGATATTATCTCGTCTTCATTTGGTACATTCATATTAGCCTCTTCATCTTCTAAAAAATTAAAAAATTTGTTCGAAATTTTTTCAGGAGGTTCTGGAATAACAAAAGTTGTTTTATGTTCCTCTTGTTTTCCTCCATCTGGAATTAGAAAACTTGCTACATCATGAGGTTCACGTGTTGTATTAATATCTTGAGCATTATTCATAATATTTTCGATATTGGGATTGATTTCCACTAAAGGTATAATTTCTTCTTCATATAGCTCTCCATTTTTTATTTTTTTTAATTCCACTTCTAAATCTCGAACAGTTAAGCGATCGTTAATAATTTTTTCTAACCATTTTTTTTGTTCTTCTTTCTCTAACTTTAATAAAGTTCTCGCATGACGTTCAGAAATTTTTTCATTTAATAAAGCTTGTTGAACTTCTTCATCAAGTTCTAATAATTGTAATTTGTCTACAATAGCTCTCTGTGATAAGCCCATTTTACTTGCTAATTGTTCTTGAGTTAAATAACCTCTATCTAATAGATTTTTTAAAGACTTGGCTTCTTCGATTACGGAAAGATTTTTTCTTTGAATATTTTCAGAAAGGGTTACTTCTGCTGTTTGTTCTTCATTTAACGCGGACAAAATGACTGGAACTGTTGAAAGTCCAGCTTGTAATGCTGCTTTATATCGTCTTTCTCCCGCTATAATTTCATATTTATCCTCTTTTTTTCTAACAACTAGGGGTTGAATAATCCCAAATTGTTTAATTGATTCTGCTAAATCATTTAGACTTTCTTCGTCAAAGTTCATTCTTGGTTGATAGCGATTCGGAATGATATCTTTTACCGATACTTCCAGAATGTTTTTCTCCATGTTCATACTCTTCAGCCCCTTTTATCTTATTTATAATATAACCTATTTGTTATTATTTTTCAATGCTTTTTTAAGAATTTTATCGTAAGAACGCGGATAATTGAGTGAGGTTTGTCTTGTATGTCTAATTATTAAAAGTGTTCTTTGACTTTTCTCATAAGGTAAAAGATACTTTTCAATTGTTTCTAATTGTCCACCTAAAATTTCAATTGTTTCTTTGGATGCTTCTAGTTCATCCGTGATATTAGCTTTAAGCGGAACAAATAATCCACCTATTTTGAGGGCCGGAAGAGAAAGTTCTGTTAATATTCTTAAATCAGCTACAGCACGAGATGTCACTAAATCAAAATTTTCTAAATTCTTTTTTACATATTCTTCTGCTCGAATATTTATTAACTCTACATTTTTTAAATCAAGTTTCTTTATTAATTCTTCTAAAAATTTAATTTTTTTATTATTAGAGTCTAGTAATGTAAAATAAGTTTTTGGATTTAATATAGCTAAAACGCATCCTGGAAATCCGGCACCGGTTCCAATGTCTAAAATCTTCTGATCAGGTTTAATGTAAGGGGTCAATACTAGCGAATCATAAAAGTGTTTTAAATAGACTAATTTTTTTTCTTTTATAGCAGTTAAATTTGTATGTTTATTGTATTCTAATAAGAAATTCGCATAAACGTCTAATTGGTTTAATTGCGTTTCATTTATTTCTATTTTTAATTTTTTTAATTCTTCAACAAATTCTTCTTTATTCATTTTTACCATACTCTTTCTTTAAATAAATGGCTAATATAGATAGGTCACTAGGATTCACACCACTTATTCTTGAAGCTTGAGCTAAAGTTATTGGTCGCACATTTTCCAATTTTTGGCGTGCTTCACTGGCTAAATTTTTTACTTTATTATAATCAATGTCTTTTGGAATTTGTTTTTCTTCTAATTTCAACATTTTTTCTATTTCTTTTTCTGTTTTCTTGATATAACCTTCGTATTTTATTTCTATACTTACAACTTCTTTTATATCATTAGAAAAGGGAATAGAAACAAAGTGATTTAAAAATTCCATGGTTACTTCAGGACGTTTTAGTAAATCAAATAGAGACGTTTTATTTAAAGGAAGAGAAAAATGATTATCCATAAATTCTTTTTTTATGTTTTCAGTTATTTCTAATTTCGTTTCCTTTAAATATTTATTTAGATTTTTTATTTCTTGTTCTACTTTTTGATAATTTGCCCACATTTCTTCGGTGATGGTTCCTAAGTCATGACCGTATTTTCTTAAGCGTAAAAGCGCATTGTCATGACGAAGAACTAAACGATATTCTGCTCTGGATGTTAACATACGGTAGGGTTCTTTTGTTCCTTTTGTTACTAAATCATCAATTAAGACGCCAAGATAAGATTCATTTCTTTTTAGAATTAAAGGTTCTTGATTTCTTAATTTTTGAACGGCGTTGATTCCGGCAATTAAACCTTGTCCAGCGGCTTCTTCATAACCACTTGTTCCATTTATTTGACCAGCTGTAAAAAGATTTTCAATTATTTTTGTTTCTAATGATGGCTTCAGTTCTAAGGGATCAATGGCGTCGTATTCTATTGCATAAGCGTATTTTGTGATTTTAGCTTTCTCTAAGCCACTTAAACTGTGAACCATTTTCTCTTGAATGTCTTCTGGCATGCTGGTTGAGAACCCTTGTAAATACCATTCATCATAATAGAGACTTTCTGGTTCTAAAAAAAGTTGATGTCTTTCTTTATCGCTGAAACGTACAATTTTATCTTCGATTGATGGGCAATATCTTGGACCAATTCCGGTAACGTATCCTCCATACATACTCGATTTTTCTAAATTATCTAAGATAAGTTTATGGGTGACTTCATTTGTATAAAGGAGATAGCATTTTTGTTGTTCTTTTGGGTTATAGCTAGGTTGTAAGTCATGAGAAAAAGAGTAGGGGATTTCATCTCCATATTCTTCTTGCATTTTAGAAAAATCGATAGAACTGGCTTTAATTCTTGGAGGGGTTCCTGTTTTAAGTCTTTGGATATTAAACCCTAATCTTTTTAAGTTATCACTTAAAAAATTACTTCTGGCTTCTCCATGAGGACCACCTTCTGTATTTTTATCGCCTCTTAATATATTACTTTTTAAATATGTACCCGTGGTTAATATTAAAGTTTCACATTCAATTTTTTCTTGTGTGGATAATAAAATACCTTTTATCTTATTATTTTCTGTTAACAGATCTTCCACCATGGCTTCTTTTATTTCAAGATTAGGCGTGTTTTTCAAAGCGTTTAACATATTTTTAGGATAAGTGATTTTATCGGCTTGACAACGAAGACATCTTACCGCGGGACCTTTTTTACTATTTAACATTTTAATTTGAAAATGAGAAATATCCGCTATTCTTCCCATTAGTCCTCCTAAAGCATCAATATCTCTTACAATGACACCTTTTGCGGTTCCACCAATGGAAGGGTTACAAGGCATATCCGCAATATTTTTTATGTTCATGGTGATTAAAAGTGTTTTTTTACCCATAAAAGCGGTGATATGAGCGGCTTCACAACCAGCGTGTCCACCTCCAACTACTATACAATCGTATTTCATTTTTCTTCACCTATTTCTTTTTCATAATAAATATAAGTTCCAGGGTAATCTTCATAAGTAAAAGCCCCTTTTTCTATATAATTTAATTTTTTAAAAAAGTTATTCATTTTTAAATTGCTTTTTTCAGTATCCGCTTTTAGAACTACAACCTTTTCTTTTTTGGCTTTTTGTTCAGCAAAATGAAAGAGATGCGTCGCTATTCCTTGGTTACGGTAAGTCTTTTTTATCGCCATACGATGAAGTATAAAAGCTTCTTTTTTGCTATTATTAATTAATTCATCGTATTCTCCTGTATCTTTTTCAATAACGATGACCCCTTTAATTTTATCTTTTTCTTTATAAATAAATAAGTTTCCTTTTTCAATATCGTTTGGAATTTTACATTCTGGATAATTTTCTTCACTCCATTGTGGGTTATTGTTTTCATCCATTTCTAATTTTGATTCAGAAATAATAGCTAAAATTTCTGTTATATCGTTCTTTTGTGCTTTTTCAATCATTTTGATTCCTACTTTCCTAAACAAAAATTTTTAAAGAGTTTATCAATTAATTCATCTTCGTAACATTCACCAATTAGTTTTCCTAAATGATCAAAGGCATTTCGCAAATGAATTTCTATCATATCAACAGGTATTTTCTTTTCTATGTCTTTTAAAGCTTCTTCTAGATGTTCAAGGGATTTTGATACTAAATCAATTTGGCGAACATTGGATAAATAAGTTAAATCTTTTAATGAAATTTGATCTAATTGATACATTTCCATTATTTTTTCTTTCAAAGATTCCATACCTTTTAAAGTTTTTGTATTTCCATAAACAACGTTTTCAGTTTCTGGAAGGTTTATTTTGGATTTTAAATCGTTTTTATTGATAAAAAGAATATGAGTTTTTTCTTTTACTTTTTCTAATAATTCTAAATCATCGCTGTTCAATTCTTCGTTGTTATTTAAAACTAAAATGACTAAGTCCGATTTATTAATAATTTCTTTACTTTTATCCACGCCAATTTTTTCTACGTAATCTTCTGTTTCTCTAATTCCAGCGGTATCAATTAAATTTATCTCAATGCCATTTAAGTTCATTTTTCCTTCAATAACATCTCTGGTTGTTCCAGATATATCTGTAACAATCGCTTTTTCTTCATTTAATAAGGCATTTAAAATACTACTTTTTCCTACATTTGGTCTTCCTACTAAAGCCACATCAATTCCATTACGAATCATTTCTCCAATGCTTGCATTTTTAAGTAAGATTTCTAAATCTTGTTTTATTTTCGTCATTGTTTCTTTTAAATAGTCTTGAGTCACTTCTATTGCGTCTTCATATTCTGGGTAGTCAATGTTTACAGCTATATTCGCAATAAGGTTTAGAATATCTTCTCTTATTTTTTTTACTATTGTACCCAATCTTCCGTTGACACCATTTAAGGCTAATGTACGTTGTTTGTCACTTTTTGACATAATTAAATCACTAACGGATTCCGCCTCGATTAAATCGATTCGACCATTTAAAAACGCTCTCTTAGTAAATTCTCCAGGTTCAGCTAGACGAGCACCATTTTTTAAAAGTAATTCTAAAATTTTGTTTGTTGTAGCAATTCCTCCATGACAATTTATTTCAACAATATCTTCCGTGGTGTATGTTTTTGGGGATAACATGACACTTACCAAAACTTCATCTATCAATTCTTCGTTTTCTTTTATAAAACCATAATGAATGGTGTGAGAATTCACTTTTGTTAAATTTGGCCCTTTAAATAATTTATTAGCAATTGTTAATGCTTCTCTTCCACTTAATCGAACAATAGAAATTGCTCCTGTTCCAACTGATGTTGAGATTGCCGCTATGGTATCCTCCATTTTTATCACTTCTTTTCTCGTGTATTGTATCAAATTGAGGCTTACTAGTCTATTCTTTTTGTATTCTAAAAAAATATGTTTTATTTTATTTTTAATTTTAGTAAGTTTTTAGCTAAATCTTGTTCCTTTATCATCGATAAGTAAAAATTTATGGCTTCGTTTCTTGCAAGACTTGGATATAAAGCATTCTCACATTGTTTCTTTATACCTTCTGGTGTTAACAAGTACTCTTTTACCTTTTCCAATTCTTGTTTATTTTCTGAAAATAAAGAATAAATAGTGGGCTTTTGTTCATAAGAATAGTTTTTGGAAACATATTTAAATCTTTTAGAATCCAAAAGACTACCGTTTCCCTTAAATATGCATAATAGTAGTTCTTGAAAGTATTTCTTTTCTTCTAAAGATTTAGCATTATGATACCAAAAGATCACAGATTCAATGAAATCACTTCCATTTCTTAAAATATGAAAGTCTGTGCTTGGATTCACCATGATTTTTTTATTTGATTCTTTTATATTTTTTAATGTGTTGGTGGGAAGTATGCTAAAAAATGGCTCATCTGATATTCCACAACTTACATTTGGATTATAAAAATTATGTTCGATAATGAAATTATAGAAATCAGTAAATTCTTCTCTTTCTTGAACAATCTCTAAAATAAGCCCGTATAAAGGTAAAGACTCTTTATTTGTTTTTAATTCAACATTTATTTTGGATTCTAATATCAATTTTTTTATAGAAGGCAATTTACTAAATATTTGCTCTATAATTTCTTCCTTATTTTTGTACGTTTTTAAATAACGAAAACATTCTTTTTGATATTCTTTACAAGTTTTAGTTAAATTTGGTATTATTTCGGGACAATCTTGGTTTTGCACAATCGCTTTCTTATAATCATTGATTAATTTTTCAAGAATTAATATTCTTTTTAGTTTTTCCATTAAATTTAAAAATTCAAGATATTGATTCATTTCTTCGTTCATCATAATGATTCTCCTACTATAAAAACCTACTTATTCAGTAGGTTTAATAATTATATGGCGATTCGGTTCTTCGCCTTCACTCGTGGTGGTCACGCCTTTAAAGTCTGTTAAAGCATTATGAACAATTCTTCTTTCAAAAGAATTCATATTTTCTAATGTCGCTTCCACTTTAGTACTTCTCACTTCACGAGCAGTCTTTTTCGCTAATCGTTCTAAATTTTCTATTCTTTTTAATTTATAATTTTCTATATCTAAATTTAGTTTAATGAAGCAATGGTATTCTTGGTTTATTTTTTGTTTTGCTAAAACTTCTAATGCTTTTAAAGTTTCTCCATTTTTACCAATTAACAAACCACTTTTCTCCACATAAATATTTATATTGATGGTTTTGTCGCGAATGTTCGATTCAAAACTTACTTCCATTCCCAAATTCGTAATAACACTTGATAAATAGTTCTTTATTAATTCTACGACATGAACAAGTGTTGTAGCTTTAATATGATAAAGTGGTGATTTAAAAAGTTTTCCTTTTTCTTCATGAATACTATAAATGATTTCTTCTTCATTCGCATTTAAGCTTTCCATTGCTTTTATTATTGCTTCTTGTTTCGATTTTGCTTCTAAGACTACTTCGTTCATTTTTATTTACCTCTTTTCGTATTTTCCTTTTTAGCTTTATTTTTTACTGGCTTAATTAAATCTATTTTTTTCTCATTTATTTTTTTAAAAATAAAGTTTTGAAGAACAACAAAGCCATTGGTAACAACCCAATATAGAGCTATTGCTGTAGGTAAACTAAATGATGCGATGGAAATCATAACAATCATAAAGATTAAAGTAAAACGCATTTGGCTTTCTATTGCGCTGTTTCCGCTTTGATTTTTCATTGAATTTTTAAATGAAAAATAAGTTGTTCCGACTATTAAGATAATTAATAAGATATATATGTATTTTCCTTGACTAATTCCTACCCAAGGGGTCATGCCGAGTTTCATACCAAGTAAACTGTCTTCAAAAATAGCTGGAACACGGTTAATTGCTTGAAGAAAGGCAAAGAATAATGGCAATTGAATAAATGCGAGTAAACATCCTGATACAGGATTGATTTTATATTTTTTATAAATTAACATGGTTTCTTGACTTTTCATCATCATGGCATCTGAGTCTGTACGATTGGCGTATTTCTTTTCAATCTTTTGAATTTCAGGAGCCGCTTTTTTCATATTTTCTGATTGATCCATTGTTTTTTTAGAAAAAGGTAGAAGAATTAAACGAATACCGATTCCTATCAACATCACCGATACACCAAAGTTTTTTATTAATAATCCTAATTTTAATATAATGAAGGCTAAGGGTTTAACAAATAAAGTTTCCCATAAACTTTTGTATTTTATATCGCTTGGTTTAAATGTTTCACAAGAAGGAAGCTCTTCAAGTTTAATGGTTAATTGATCGTTATATTTTTCATAGACTTCGTATAGTTTCTGCTCACTTGGCTTACAAAGAATATTATTTTGAAGACTTTGACCTGTTTCTTCAAATGTAACAATATTTTTATCCTCTTTTAAATATGTTTTGTTACCACAACCAGTTGTTAATAATAACAGACTTATTGTTAATACCGCTATTTTTTTTATTTTCATTTTATCTCCTCTATTAATTGTATTAGATTTTTTTTCATTTCTTGAAAATTAATTTCTAAACAATTTCTTTTTATCATTATAATATAATCTCTTCCATTTGGAAAGTTTTCTTTTATATTATCAATTATAGCTCTTACTTGTCTTTTTAATTTATTTCTTACCACCGCATTCCCTACTTTTTTACTTATTGCCAGTCCAAATTTAATTTCTGTATCGTTTCTTTTCCTTATATATATAGTATAGGAACTATTTTTAAAAAATCGGGAGTGATTAATAATGGAGTTAAAATCTTTTTTTTCTTTGACCATTTCGTATTTTTTTATAAAAATCTCTTCTTTCTTAAATTCAAGCAAAAAAAACCACAATCTGTGGCTTATTTAGTAATTAAATTTTTACGACCTTTTTTTCTTCTATTTTTTAATATTTTTGTTTCTTTACGAGCAAAAAAGCCATGTTTCTTTGCTTTTTTTCTTTTATTTGGTGTATAAGTACTAAACATTATTTCTTCCTCCTTTAAATTTAAAAGCTTCCTTATTATAATATTAATATTTAAAAAAAGTCAAGAATTATTATTCTCTTTCTAATGGATACATGATTTATTTAAAAGATAAATTGACAAATTTATTGTAATGTGTTCTAATAAAGCTAGTTTTTTGATTGGGGGAAAAATTATGTTAAAGAAAGGTAATCGTATAGACTATTTATATCCAAAAAATATGATAAAAGATATAAAAAATGGATAGAAAATGCTCGCATTCCTCTTATAGGCACTATAAAAGATTGTGAAATTATTTCTTTAACTTTTGAAGACTATTTGCAGTTAATTGGAGTTTCTTATACAGAGAAAACACCTGAAGAATTGGAAGACTTTTACAAATACGACTATAAGCCTTGGAAATGTGGGAAAAGTAATTTGAGACTTTTAAATTTTAATAGTGGTAATATTATTAATATTCATCAAAAAGTTATACATGAAATTGCGAATTATTTATTAAAAAATCCTTTATTATTAACTAAATTTTTAGAATGTCATGCTATTTCTATAATGGATTCATTAATACAAATTACTAAATATACACCCGCTCCATCTTATTTTGAAACACTATCTAAAGAATATTTTGAAAGTTATTTAGATGGACATTATCGTAATGTTAATGAGCCTGCTATAGCTGAAGACCTTTATAAAAAAAGAAACTTTGAATCAAAATATCTATTATCTATTTACTTAGGCATTCTTAACGAATTACTAGATTTAGGTATTAACCTTCATGAAGCAAAATTTACCATTATTGATTTTAATTCTCATTATTCTGATTTAATGAAAAATGAATTTTGGAATACGACACTTTTGGAGTCTTTTAAGAAATTAGCCTCTACTAATCCTATTGAATTTAAAAGATGTGATGGCGTAACGCTTTCAATTGAAAGTTTTATAGAATCTTTTAGTTTTACTGATGTTTACAATTTTTTAGAAAAAGTAAAATTTGCTACTCAATTTGAAGCTTATCGCTATTGTATTGAAGAACCTTTAATAATTAAACCTGAATATATTGATCCATTTATTTTAAAAAATTTTTATAAAAATAACGATTTATCTTCTATCTCAAAAGAAGAATTAATTCATGTTAATGATTTATGTCATTCCATTCAAGAAAAAATTTTAAAAATTGATTTTGAGACCAAGAAAAATATTTTAATGAAAAAAATTAATCAAGTTTCAAATGATACTCTCTATGTTTTCTTTTCTGAAGAAAGAATTTCCATTATTTTAAAAAATGAAGAAGTGTATGAATCCGTTATTGATATGTTAGATTCCTATATAGAAAAAAGAAAATCTCATAAAGAGAAGGATGACACACAGACTTTTGATTTTATTATTAAAAATTTGGAAGAACTTATTCAATCTTTGTCTTCAAAAAATATGAATCGTGACAAAAATCAATTCACGTTATCCGAAAAGAATTTTTATCAAAAAGAAATTGAAAGATTAAATCATCGTTTGGATGATCAGGAAAAACTGATTAATGATTTGGCAAAACAAGTTGAAAATTATCTTATTAGTGGTACCCTAAAAGAGGACGTTCAACAACTATTTTTCATTTTCTTAAACAGTTGTCTTGTATTTTGCTCTGTTATACCTTCAATTTCATCATAATTCATGTTTTTTACTTCTGCAATCTTTTTTATAATAAAACTAATATATGATGATCTATTCATCTCTCCTCGATGTGGTTCTGGTGATATATAAGGACTATCAGTTTCTACTAAAAACAAATTATTAGGAACTGCTTTTGCTATTTCAATTGATTTTTTAGCAGTCTTATAAGTTATTCTTCCAGCAAATGAGATATAATAATCATTTCTTATCAAATATTTTAAATCATCTATATCAGGTTGAAAGCAATGAAAAACACAACCATATTTTGGCTTAACATATTTTTTAAATATTTCTATTACTAATTTATTTGAATTATTAGAATGTATAATTACTGGTAAATGAAGTTCGTTAGCAATCATAATTTGTTTAATTAAATATTTTTTTTGCTCATCAAAATTATTCTTTGAACTATCTAAACCTATTTCTCCGATAGCTACCACTTTGTCATCTTCTGCTAATATGTATAAAGAATCTGCATCTTGTAACTTTGTATATAATGGATGAATTCCAATAGCTGAATAAAACTTAGAATTATTTTTTGAAATTAAAACTGATTCTCTAGATGATTCAATATTTAGTCCAACATTTATAACACTTTTAATGTTATGATTTTTATTAATTTCTTCAATATATTCTTTATTATATTTTAAAATGACGGAATTAATATGCATATGAGAATCTATTGCCATACTATCACCTACTTCCATAATTAAGTATATTGATTTAGTCAATGTACAAGTGTGTTTACTAAATTGGCATAATTTAGCATAAATGCATTGTATCAAGAACAAATGTTTGTTATAATAACTTTGGATACATTTGAAATATATCAGATGCTTTCCCTTTCAATTATCTCTTGATAAAAGAAAGGTGGTGGTATTTATGACTAAAAGGGAATTTTCTCTTTATTTCATTATATTACTCCTATTCTTAGTTGTAATTATTTTACTTCTAAAATAGCAAAAACATCTGATTTCAACATTAGTTGATTTCAGATGCACTCCATTTAAGGGATTACATCTGATTCGCATAATCAAATGTATCCTTTTTATTTTATGCAAGTTTCCTTGACATATTCATCATAACATAAAAACGACTTTTTGACAAGCCGTTTTCTATTGTGATAGTGTAACGGAATGTCGGGAAAAGAAAAAACATATTCCATTTGTTATAATA
>CAJTYF010000037.1 GCA_910583945.1 uncultured Bacilli bacterium | reverse complement strand
GGATTTCCAAAATGAAATTTTTATATAAACGGGATTTCGATAAACTAATTAACAATACGTTAAATGTGTTTGCTTTTAAGAGCAAAGTGTATTATAATGAATAGGAAGTTTATTCTTAATTAAAAAAATTCTCGATTTTTAATTCAGTTTAAACCGATTTATAGAAAAGGAGAAAGAAGTATGTCAATTACAAAAGAAGAAAAACAAGCGATTATTAAAGAGTTTGGTAAAAATGAGAGTGATTGTGGTTCAACAGAAGTTCAAATAGCTATTTTAACTAAAAAAATAAATAGTTTAACAGAACACTTAAAAGTACATATTCATGATTATCATTCTAAAAGAGGACTTTTAATGATGGTTGGTAAAAGAAGAAAATTATTAGATTATCTAAAAGAAAATAATGTTGTTTCTTATAGAAATTTAATTGAAAAGTTAAATATAAGAAAATAGGGCACTTAATTTTTGAAGTGTCTTTTTTCATGTAGAAGAAGGTTATGTATGAAAAGAAAATTTGAAATCGATTTTTTAGGAAGAAAATTAGTCGTTGAAACAGGAGAACTGGCTAAACAGGCAAATGGTTCCGTTTTAGTACGTTATGGAGATACGGTTATTTTATCTGTGTGTGTGATGGGAAAAAATACGATTACCGCCGACTTTTTTCCATTAACCGTTTTGTATCAAGAAAAATTATATTCAGTTGGAAAAATTCCTGGAGGATTTATTAAACGTGAGGGAAGGCCTACAGATGAGGCAACTTTGGCTGCAAGAATTATTGATCGTCCCATTAGACCTATGTTTAATGAAAATTTAAGAAATGAAATTCAAGTGATTAATACAGTTTTATCGGTGGATCAAGATAATTCTCCAATTATGACTAGTTTATTTGGTTCTAGTTTATGTTTAGGAATTAGTGATATTCCTTTTGATGGACCAGTAACTGGCGTTGTAGTGGGTAAAATAGGCAAGAAGTTTATTATTAATCCAACCGTAGAAGAGTTAGAGAGTAGTAGTCTTAATTTAACTGTCGCTGGAACAAAAGACGCGATTTGTATGGTCGAAGCTGGTAGTCAAGAATTAAGTGAAAAGGATATGTTAGAAGCTATTTTATTTGGTCATGAACATATTAAAATGTTGTGTGAATTCCAAGAAGAAATTATTAAAGAGATAGGTGTTGAAAAGAAAGAACTTACTGTATCCAAAATTGATGAAGCATTAGAAAAAAGTGTTAAAGACTATGCAACAAAAGGTATTTTAGAAGGTATTAAAATTAAAGATAAGTTAAAAAGTTATGAGACAGTTGAAAATGTAAAAACAAGTGCTTTAGAAAATTTTGCGGAAGTGTATGCTGATGATGAAAATATCGACCAAATTTTAAAAGATGTTAAAAAGATACTGGATGAAATAGAAGCATCAGAGGTAAGAAGATTGATTACGGAAGAAAAAATTAGACCAGATGGAAGGGCGATGGATGAGATTCGTTCATTAGATGCCCAAATTGATTTATTGCCTAGAACTCATGGAAGTGCTTTATTTACAAGAGGGCAAACACAAAGTCTCGCAACGACAACCTTAGGGGCTTTAGGAGAACATCAAATTTTAGATGGTTTAGGACTAGAAGAAACAAAACGTTTTATGCTTCACTATAATTTTCCTCAATTTTCAGTGGGAGAAACAGGAAGGTATGGAAGTCCTGGAAGAAGAGAAATTGGACATGGTGCTTTGGGAGAAAGGGCACTTTTACAAGTGATGCCTAGTGAAGAAGAGTTTCCTTATACGGTACGTGTCGTGAGTGAAATTTTAGAGAGTAATGGTTCAAGTAGTCAAGCAACGATTTGTGCGGGTTGTTTATCGTTAATGGCAGCAGGCGTACCGATTAAGAAACCAGTGGCGGGAATTGCAATGGGACTGATTACAAAAGATGATAAATACACGATTTTAACGGATATAGCGGGGCTTGAAGATCATATGGGGGATATGGATTTTAAAGTGGCTGGAACCCGTGATGGAATCTGTGCTTTACAAATGGATATTAAAATAAAAGGAGTTACCAAAGCAATTTTAAAAGAAGCTTTAGCTCAAGCAAAAAAAGCAAGACTTCAAATTTTAGATGTGATGGAAGATTGCATAAAAGAACCTCGTAAAGAATTGTCGCCTTATGCTCCAAAAATTGAAACGTTCACAATTAATCCTGATAAAATAAAAGATGTTATTGGTCGTGGGGGAGAAATGATTACCAAAATTATTTTAGATTGTAGTCATGTGAAAACGGTGAATGATAAAGATGCCGTGAAAGTAGATTTAGAGGACGATGGACGTGTGATTATTTATCATACAGATCCTGAAATTATTAAAAATACGAAAGAAATGATATTAAATGTGGTTCGTGAAGTAGAAGTAGATGAAATTTATACAGGAACGATTACGAAGGTAGAAGATTTTGGTTGTTTTGTAGAATTATGGAGTGGATGCGAGGGCTTAGTGCATGTTTCCCAACTGGCTCATGAAAGAGTTGAAAAAACCAGTCAATTATTTAAAGTGGGAGATAAGATTGTGGTAAAATCTTTAGGCTATGATAACCGAGGAAGATTAAATTTATCTCGAAAAGAGGCCTTGCCAAAACCCAAAACAAAAGAAAAAATTGATAAAAAGAAAGAGGATAAACATGAATAAACCTTGTACGGGAGAAAAATATCGTCATTTTAAAGGCATGACTGTAGAAATTGTCTGTGTTGCCAAAGATACAG
Organism: uncultured Bacilli bacterium; assembly: GCA_910583945.1. Classification (GTDB taxonomy): domain Bacteria; phylum Bacillota_I; class Bacilli_A; order RF39; family UBA660; genus MGBC108787. Next base: position 12,648 of record CAJTYF010000037.1, on the reverse strand, counting down.
AGACTTTAGAAGAGAAAGTAGTCTATTTACATGATAATGAATTTTGGGTAAGACCTATGGAAATGTTTTTATCGAAAGTGGATAAAGAAAAATATCCTGAAATTATTCAGGAATATCGTTTTGAAAAAGTAGAGGACTAAACTCTATTTTTTCTTGCTAAAATTTATTGTTCTGCTATAATAATGAGCAAAAAGAGGGGAATTTATGGAAGTTGTAGAAAATAGTGTTCAGGTTTACGAAAGGTTAAAAGAGCAAAGATATTTCCATGAAAACGGATGTTTTTTTAAGCGTTATACAGAGGAAGATGATTTGAATGCGCTTTCTTTGATGGAAGAAAATAAATCAGATATAACAAATTATTTTTATTCTATGATTTTAAAAATTCATAAGTATCAAAACGAAGTAATAGGGCTTGAAAGTATTTATCATGAAGATTATTCAAGGCTTTTTGATGTTTTAATGAATAGCGATTTAAATTTTGCAAATAAAAGAATGGTGTTTTTACAAGTTGTGCAAGTTTTAGAAGAGTTAAAAAATATTGGTGTTGACTATTGGGATTTGCATAGTGAAAATATTTTAATTAAAGAACATATTAAATTAATCGATTTAAGTAGTGCTGTTTCTAATAAAGAACAACAAGATTTTTCTTTTCACTATTTTCGATTATTAAATTTATTATTGGAAATGTATTTATTTTATGATGATGTTAGTAAGCGTATTGGCTATCTTGATTCATTATTAAGCGTACCTTGGGTGAAAAAGTATTTTTCTTCTGATCATTTTAATTGGATGAAAAATATAAAGGATTTTCTTTTTGAACCTTGTTGTTGGGAAGAATTAATTAATGAGTTTGAAGATGAAGAAAAAGTCAGGCTCATCCGTCAAAATTTGAAAAAAAATGGTCTTTTAATTTCCAAAAAAATAAAAAAAGATGGTATACTGTAAAGAGAAAGAGAGTGAAAAACTATGGAAAAAGCAAAAGTTTATTTTTGTAAAAGTATTACCTCAGAAAATGTAGTAAAAATTTATGAAGCTTTAGGTTGTAAACTAGAAGGTAAAGTGGCTGTTAAGGTTCACAGTGGTGAAGAAGGAAATCAAAATTATTTACATCCTGAATTTATGAAGCCGATGATTGAACATGTAAATGGAACGGTTGTTGAATGTAATACCGCTTATGATGGGTCTAGAAATACAACCGAAAAACATCAGAAATTAATGACAAGTCATGGTTGGAGTCAATATTTTGATGTAGATATTTTAGATAGTGAAGGACCTGATAAAGTTTTAGAAATTCCAAATGGAAAAGTAATCAATAAGAATTATGTTGGAAAGAATATTGAAAATTATAATTCAATGCTTGTGTTGTCGCATTTTAAAGGACATCCTATGGGTGGATACGGAGGTGCTTTAAAACAACTTTCGATTGGAGTGGCTTCAAGTGCTGGTAAAGCGTACATTCATACAGCTGGGGTTACAGACGATCAGTATAAATTATGGGATAATCTCCCTCTACAAGATAAATTTTTAGAATCCATGGCGGATGCCGCAAGTAGTGTGGTTCGTTATTTTGATGGAAAAATGGCTTATATTAACATTATGGCAAATTTAAGTGTTGACTGTGATTGTTGTGCTAAGGCAGAAGATCCTTGTATGAAAGATATAGGAATTCTTGCTAGTTTAGATCCAATTGCGATTGATCAAGCTTGTATTGATTTGGTTTATAACTCAGAAGATCCAGGAAGAGAGCATTTTGTAGAACGAGTAGAAAGTAAACATGGAATTCATACCATTGAAGCAGCAAGTGAACTTGGTTTTGGAACTCGTGATTATGAGTTAATTTGTATTGATTAAGAGATTTTTAGTCTCTTTTTTTAAATAGTTTTATATGCATTTAGGGTATATAAAAAACTCGAAATATAAATATTTGAAATTTTTTATCAATCTGGTGTAAACTACGTTGGAGATTAGCATTAAGGTTATTCCTAAGAAATTATAAATCATTTATCTATTTTGAACCTAGTAATCTGACTTTTGAGAGAAATTATAATTTTCTGTTGTTGTATTTACTTTCAAATTTTGCAAATTAATATTATTGATATCATCTATTTTAACAGAAGAATTTTCTATAAGTTGTTTATAACCAGTTTTTAAAATTTCATCTGTCAAATTAAACATAATTGCAAAGCTTAAATATTCATCCCAAAGAATGATTTCTTCTGGATTTTTTTCGGCAAATGAACCAAAATCTCTAAGAAAAATTTTAAATGAAAATAGTTTTTTTGCAGCATCTTGCCCCTTCGAAGTATGAATAATTTTTGTTGTTAAAGTGTTTTGATAAATCATATTCCTATTTTGATAAACTGTTTTCCCTACTGTTGATACTGCACGAATTATTCCATAAATATTTATTAATAATATAAAAGTAATAAACATTATACTTACAAAAGAAATTATTTTCAATTTCATATCATTATTAATATTTAAAAAATGAGCAAATTTGTCAGTAATATTTGGAAATATAAAGACAGCGCTTCCCAAAATAACTCCTATTAATAAGAGAACTGGAATTATTTTTTTTAATTGGTATTCATTTGCTTTATAGTATCCTTCAATGATTTCTTTTTGTTTGCTTTCATTGAGATTAACTTCCTTATTATCTTCAAATAGTTCCAATTGTTGTCCGTTTTCAACACATAATTGATGCCATTCTTGATAATCAATTTGTTGAACTGTATTATTCATTAAATGCTTTAAAATATACGCTTCGTTACTTAATAGATTAACTGTTGAATTTTTCAATATGGTTATCATATATCTATCATCAACTTTCTCTAATTTTAAATATTTTCTAGCACATAAATCAAGAATACATGCGATAATGTCTTTTTTATTTTCTATAGTTTTATTTACAAGTATAGAAGAAATGCCTATTCCAAAATTATTTGGAAGTTCTCTATAGTAATTATAGGGATTATTTAACTTTATTTCTTTTTCTATTGAAATTTCTTTTTTCTTCACTCGTATTTTCCCATATAATATACCTATAAGTATACCTCCAAAGATAACTATTGGAATAAAGGACCAAGCAATAAAAAAATCAAAACTAAAATCATTTAATATTTTTTTAAATATAATTAATTCTATAACTGGAAGTAAAAATATAATAGTTATTAAGATTATTATAATTTCACCTATTTTATATTTTTTTCTATCTTTAAATTTAGTTTTTTTCATGCAATACCACACTCCTTTATGTTTATTTAAATATTATAATATTTTTTAAAAATCTTTTAAAGATTTTATGTACATTTTCTTTGAAGTTTTATTAAATCAAATTTTAAATTTATGCAGCCTAATTTCGTTTTTTGTATTTAAAATGTACACTTGATAAAATTGTTCTAATTCTATAGATCTCTTCACACACATTAAAGAAAAGAAGACTATAGATTTTTTATATAGGCAATATTAATATTTGTTAAACTAATAATATTCCCATTTTCTAACTTTGTTTTAATATTATTAAACTTAAGCAAGTTATTAATTTTCTTTTCTGATATTTTATCAATTTCTAATTTTTCTTTTACTATTTGCATCATTAATCAAACTCCTTCCAAAACAAAAAAAAAGATTAACCGAAATTAACCTTTATATTTTGAAAGTCGAATTAGTTCGACTAATTTCCCTATGGTGCCCGAGAGGGAGAAGTACAACAATTTTATGGTTTTACATTTCTTTTATCTTTTCGGATTTTCTTAATGTACTTTTCTAAATCAATAGAACTTACACGATTAATAAAAGTATCAATTAAATTTCTTGATAAAATACATTCCTCATAAGGAACTCCTGAATAATATTCACTTGAATAATCTATATAATCATCTTCAGTAATATTATATTTGTCCGATAAATAAAGATTTAAATGCTCATAAGCAAAATACAAATCTTTACGAAATTGTTCATAACTATTTTCTAATAAATATTCTGTATCAAAACATTCTTCAAAAAACAAATAATCTATAATTAAATGTAAAAACCATCCTAACTCAAAATCATTTAGATATTCATGGTCTTTCAAAAAAGAATATAAGTTAACTTTACCACGTACATGACTAACATTATCATTACCTCTATTTAAATTTGTATAATGTGATACATCATACTGCATCTGGATGTAATGTACCAGCGATTACGTCTCTATAATTTAAGTTTGTGTGTGTTTCCAAATATTTTTTTGCAATCGCTAAATGAATAGTTGCACATGCCATATTTTACCTCCTATTCATCAAATTGATATTGTCAATTTGCAAGTGTGTTACTAAACTGACAAATTTGTAGCAAATTTATTGTAACAATCTTAATTATTTAGTATAATTTTTTATAGGGAATATCAGTTGTTGAGTGTCTACCAAATCTCACTAGAGAGGAGGTTTGATAAAAATGAAGAAGAGAATTTTTGTTATAAAGGTTCTTAGATATCTTTCTATCATTTTATTGCTCCTAATCATAATGATTATCGTAATAAAAAAATGACACTCATTCGCTAGAATAAGTGTCTCTACACATTAAATTGGGTAGACATTCAACTTTGCGAACTGAATATTTCCCTTTTTTATTTTATGCAAGTTTCCTTGACATATTCATAATAACATAAAAACGACTTTTTGACAAGTCGCTTTGTTTTAATACTCGAAAAGTTCGAGCTTGGTATCAATCTGGTGTTCCTGGACAGAGTCGAACTGTCGCTCTAAGCCTTAGGAGGGCCTTGTTTTATCCAACTAAACTACAGGAACATAGTTTTATTTTATCATAAATGCTAGAAAAAAGAAATGGTAGGCTTCTCTAACTGCTAAAAAAATGATATACTAATTTTAATATAGGTGAAGTGTATGAAAATTAGTTTGTTTTTATCTAGTTGTATGATGGAGTTTAAATTACCAACTTTTGTTTCAGGAAATTTTTCTTTTGATGAGAATGATGAACTTGAAGGTAAGCTGATTAATATAGAAGCGATAGATGGACATTGGGAACTCTATGGAACGGATGAAGTAAAAATTATTTTGAACGATCAAGTTCTTGAAAGGGTTGCATTAGAAAGTCAGCATTTTTATCTGTTAGAAAGGAATCAAGTGCATTATTCTCTTTTTGTAAGCGATTTGAATTTTAATGGTGTCTTAGCCTATCAAATACCTGAAAATGCTTCATTTAGTGTAGGAAATTTAACGAATCATACCATTCAACTTAAAACGCCTTTTTTAAATAACATGATGTACTCTTTTTCTTTTGCTAATCGTAAATATTCTGTAGCTAAAAATGGTAATGGGGGTGGGGTTTATATTAACCATCAAATGGTTTTAGATAATCAATTTGAGGTTTCAATAGGTGATGAATTAGAGCTTTTTGGTTTAACCATTCTTTTCTTAAGAGGTGTTATTCTTGTAAATAAGCTTCATTTTTTAGAAGTGAAAGGTTTACAAAAATTTGAATTTCCTTTATTAGAACAACCAAAAGAACTAGAGATTAAAGACATTCCTTTGTATAAAGAAGAAGATTATTATTCTAAATCTCCTAGGCTTAGAAGAGTGATTACGACAAAAGAGATGAGTTTAAGTGCTCCTCCAAAAAAGGGAGAAAGTCATGAACTTCCTCTAATTTTGGTTGTAGGACCGATGCTTACTATGGGAATTACGTCTATAACGATGCTTGCTAATACTTTAATGCGTATTCAAAATGGAGAATCGGACTTTATAAAATCTATGCCACAACTCATTACAAGTGGTGCGATGCTTGCTTCTATGCTTTTTTGGCCACTGGCTACTAAAACGTATAATAAAAGACAAAAAAAGAGAAAAGAGAAAGAAATTAAACAAAAATATTTAAAATATTTGTCTGAAAAAAGAAGAGAACTTGAAATGGAAAGAGAACAACAAAAAGTTATTTTAATTGAAAATTTAATTTCTTTAGAAGATTGTTTGACTATTTTGCAAAATAAAAGTCTTCAATTCTGGGATAAAAGAATTGATCAAAGTGATTTTTTAGTGGTACGCTTAGGGATTGGGAGAGAACTTTTGGATGTTAAAATTAATTATCCTGAAGAAGGGTTTACGATTGAAGAAAGTGAACTTAAATTTGAAGCAGATCGTTTAGTAACAGAATTTAAATTTATTGATAATGTTCCTTTGGGTTATTCTCTTTTTACCAATAAAATCACCGCTATAATGGGTTTACAGAAACAAGTCATTTCGTTTACACATAATTTATTATTGCAACTTCTTACTTTTTACAGTTATGAAGATTTAAAGATTGTACTTTTTACTACTGAAGAACGCATGAATTGTTGGCAATTTTTAAAATATTTGCCTCATACGTTCACGAATGAAAGGGATTTTCGTTTTTTTTCAACACACTCATTAAGTTGTAAAGAATTATGTGACTATTTAAATCTAGTTATTAATATGCGCGTTGAACAAGTAAATAATAAAAAAGATAATTTTAAACCTCATTATTTAATTTTAATTGATGGATTTGATGCTATTTATCAAAATGATGTGATTAAAAACTTGACGGAAATTGAGGAAAACATTGGGTTTAGTTTACTTATTTTAGAAAATGTAATGAGTAAACTTCCTAGTAAATGTAATAATTTTATTTCATTGGATGGTGCCAATTCAAAGGTTTTAAAAAATGCTTACGATGAACAGACACAACTCTTTTTTAAAGAAGAAATCCATGAACATATCAATATGCTTCAAATTGCTAAAAATATGGCTAATATTCCAATAGAGTTTCAGGAAGGGTTTAAAGAACTACCTAATTCTATCTCTTTTTTAGAAATGGAACATGTAGGGAAAGTATCTCAGCTTAATATTATTAATCGCTGGCAAAGTAATGATGCCACCACTTCTTTAAAGGCTGAAGTGGGTGTGGATGAACGAGGGGATTTCATGTATCTAGATTTACATGAAAAATATCATGGTCCTCATGGCTTAATTGCTGGTATGACGGGTAGTGGTAAATCGGAATTTATTATTACGTATATTTTATCCATGGCGATTAATTATAGTCCTGATGATGTAGCTTTTATTTTAATCGATTATAAAGGTGGAGGACTGGCTTTTGCTTTTGAAAATAAAACCAATGGAATTGTGCTTCCTCATTTAGCGGGGACGATTACCAATTTAGATAAAGCGGAAATGGACCGAACTTTAGTCAGTATTGATAGTGAAATTAAAAGAAGACAACAAATTTTTAATGAAGCCCGTGATGCTTTAGGGGAAAGTACGATTGATATTTATAAATATCAAAGATTTTATAAAGAAGGAAGATTAAAAGAACCGATTCCTCATTTATTTATTATTAGTGATGAGTTTGCAGAGTTAAAGAGTCAACAGCCTGAGTTTATGGATAATTTGATTAGTGTAGCACGTATTGGACGTTCTTTAGGTGTTCATCTTATTTTGGCGACTCAAAAACCGAGTGGTGTCGTGAATGATCAGATTTGGTCCAATACGAAGTTTCGTGTTTGCTTAAAAGTGCAAGATGAATCGGATAGTAAAGAAATGTTAAAAAGGCCAGAGGCGGCAAGTTTAAAACAGACTGGACGTTTCTATTTACAAGTGGGTTATGATGAGTATTTTTCTTTAGGCCAATCCGCATGGTGTGGTGCGAAGTATTATCCAAGTGATAAAATTATTAAACAAGTGGATAAAAGTGTTAATTATATCAATGAACAAGGAAGAATTATTAAAAGTATTGAGGCTTCTAATTCGATTAAAATCGAAGCACAGGGGGAACAACTTTCCGCCATTTTAAATGAAGTGATTTCTGTGAGTCAAGAAACAAATAAAAAAGCGCGACGTTTGTGGCTTCCTAATATTCCTGAGATTCTTTTAGAAGAAGAATTGGAAAAAAGGTATCAAGTGGGACATGAACGTTTTCATGTAACAAGTATTTTGGGAGAGTATGATGCGCCAGAAAGACAAGAACAAGGTTTGGTTCTTTATGACTTTTTAAAAGATGGGAATACCATTATTTATGGAAATGATGGGGCGGAACGAGAAATGCTTCTCAATACCCTTATTTATTCTTCTATTAAAAATCATGGTGGCGATGAATTAAATTATTATATTATTGATTATGGGTCTGAATCTCTTCGAAAGTATAAGTCTTTATTACACGTCGGAGGCATTGTTTTTGCTGGGGAAGATGAAAAGTTTTATAATCTTCTTAAATTAATTAAAGAAGAAATTGCAAAGAGAAAAAAGTTATTTTCAGATTTTGGTGGAGACTATTTTAATTATATTCAATTAAATAAAGAACCTTTGCCTATTAAAGTGATTATTATTAATAATTATGATTCGGTTTATGAGAATTATCCAGAACTGTATGAAGAACTTCCAGAACTGGTTAGGGATTCTGAGCGTTATGGTATTGTCTTTATCTTTACTTGTAATGCTGTCAATTCTATACCAAGTAAAATAAGTGGAAATTGTCAAAACAATTACGCCTTTAAATTAAAAGATGTTAGTGATTACATTACGGTTTTTGGACTACGTACAAAAATGACTCCTCGGGATATAAAAGGAAGAGGATTTATTAATAATGACGGGTTACATGAATTTCAAGTTTGTCGTATTAAAGAAAGTGATCAAGAGGCAAGTGAGTATTTGCTAGAGTTTGTAAAAATGAGAAATTCGAATACCAAAAATCATGCGACAAAGATTCCAGTTTTACCTTCCGTTGTACGTCTTCAAGATATTAAAGACTCTATTAAAGATATTCATCAAATTCCAATAGGAATCAGCAAGAAAGAATTAGATGTAGTTTGTGTTGATTATTTTATGAATTTGGGAAATATTATTACTTCTAATAAGCTTTCTAATACGGAGACTTTTGTAAGAAGTTTACTCTATTTGTTTCGTTTAATGCCGAATACTAATATTATAGTTCTAGATGTTAACCATTTTTTAAATCTAAATAAGATGGAATATCCAAATTACTATACGAGTGATATGGATAAAGTTCTTGATCAACTTATGGATTATGTTAATAAGTTAAAAGAAATTGGAAGTCAAAATAAAGGTTTTGTTTTGGTGTATGGCATTAATAAATTGATAGATAAATTAGAGGATAAGAAGAAATTCGAAGAATTTATTAAAGTGATTAAAGCCTATGAAAATATAACGGTTATACTTGTTGATGATGCTTCAAAAATTAAAAGTTATTCTTTTGAGTCCTGGTTTACAAGTCTCTTTTCAACTAGTGATGGTATTTGGATTGGTCGAGGTTTGTCGGATCAGAATTTACTTCGATTAACTACCATCAATAAGGAAATGACCGCGGATTATAAGAATGATATGGGGTTCTATGTGTCTGAAAATGTGGGAACTTTATGTAAGTTTATAGATTTTTATAGTAAGGAGAATGAAGATGCAAAATAAGGTTTTAATTCATGTCATGGTTCCAGAACTTGCCAGTGATTTTGATGTTTTCATTCCTGTAAATGAAGTGGTTTGGAAAATTCAACTTCTCCTTTTAAAATCCGTTTGTGATTTATGTCATATAGAGATGAATCAAAGTTTGAATTATTATTTAATGAATAAGGATACAAATCGGATTTATAATAGCAATGAAATTATTATAGACACCGATATTAGAAATGGAACTGAGCTTTTACTTATTTCTAAAAGTTTAGGTGAATAAAAAGAATCGAGTGATAAAAATGAGTGAAGTAGGAAAAATAAAAATAGCGATTGATAATCCCATGGATCAGATTTTAGGAAATTATGGAAATGCCTCTTCAAAAAGTAATACTAATTCTAGTAATACAAAAATGAATGCTATGAAGATGGAGAGTTTTGATGTTTCTTCTTTTAATTTTAATAATGGTTCTTCTATTCATGAAGATTTTAAAATAATGTCTATTGATAAAAGTTCTTTACCTAGTGAAGAAGAACTTGAAAAGTATTATGATCTTTTAAATCGGGGAAAGTCTTCTTTAAGTCAAGAAGAATATCTTTTATATGTAAAATGTTATCAATATGAAAGAAATCAAGAATTAAAAAGTTATCAAGATTTATTAAAAATCGTTAATGAAGAACTGGATAAGAAAGAAGAAATTAGAAAAGCCTGTGAAGATTGGAAAAGTGCTATTGAAGAATTACAACTTAGTACAGAAAATTATACTTTGAATTTAATTAATCGTTATAAAGAGATTGCTAGTTACAAAAATCCAAAAGAAAATGAGTTATTAAATGAGGAATTAAAAAAATACAATTTATCTATAGCTGATATAGAATCAAAAACAACTGAAGAATTAATAGAAATTTTTAAAAATAAACATGAAGAAGTTAAAACAAGGTATGAAGAAATTGAGAATCAAAAAAAGTTGTTAGATAATTATATAAAACAAGAAACTGAATTTGAAAATTATGAAGATTTCCATAATTATGTATTAGAAATGGATGAAAGTAAAATTTTATTAGAAAGTGCTATCAAAACAACTAATAAAATGATAACGAATGCGGAATATAGTCATTTAAATTTATTAGAAGATTATCAAACCTATGAAAATAAAGAAGAAATAGTTACATCTTTAGAAGGGTATCAGAATAAAGATGGTGTTTTTTATAAAAATTTAAGTCAGATAGATGCGTTATCCAGAGCAAGTGAAATAAATCCAGAACTGGGAAAAATGTACAATTATTTATACGAAACACAAGGTAAAGAAAAAGCGAATGATTATTTAAAACAAATGGAAGAGACGTTAAATCAAATCAATGGTCAAGTGAACGCCGAAAAGTTTTTAAGTACATTGAAAGATGAAAAAGAATTAATGGACTATTTGGAAAACCATATAAAAGTTGGTGGAAAAGGAATAGGAGATGGAGCAGGTTCTTTTTTTGAAGGCATAGGTGATTGGTTCACAGGTAAAGATTTTTATAGTGAAAGTGAATATGAAACGATGTATATTTTACAAGCGTTACAGGGAGATCGTGAGAAACATTATGATTGGGCGTTACAACATAATTATAATATGACTCAAAGCATGGGAAATATGTTACCAAGTATAGCCTTAAGTATGCTATTAACACCAGCAGTTGGAGGAAGTGTTGCCTCAACAGTGGGAAGTGTTAGTATGGGGGTGAGTGCTGGAGGAAAAAGTTATCATAATGCTTTAGTAGAAGGTTATGATACAGCAAGAAGTGTGTTTTATGGAGTACTTAGTGGTGTTAGTGAAGCGGCTTTACAAAAAATGGTTGGAGGAATTGTAGGGTTAAGTGAAGTAGAAGTCGTTGATTTAAAAAGTTTAGCAACCTCTATGTTGCATGAAGGAATAGAAGAAGGAAGTCAAGAATATTTAGATGCTTTGTTTAAATATGGTTTATGGAATGAGAAACAAGATTTTAGTGAGCTAAGTCAAAATGCATTTGTTTCAGCGATTTATGGAAGTTTAACCGCTGGAGCTATGAACGGAGTAGGATTAGGAGTTAATAAAATGCTTAATCATAGTGATGCACATGTATTTGGTGAAAATCTAGGAGAGAATCAAATAAGTGAAGAGGTCAATAAATTACATTCAATCAATGAAGTTGAAGAAATACCAAATGTTTTTGATACTAATAAAGATATTATATTTGATGGAGTAGAGATATTGAACGCTTTAAATAGTCAAGTTAAAGCATCAGAACTTTTAAAATCAACTTATTTAACTTCAAGTGAATTGAAAGAAATGAATTATGCACAACAATTGGAAACAATAAATAATAGCTCTTTTTTTTCTTTAAATAGTATCATTAGAGATGAAGAAATCACCCATACCTTTTCAGAAGAAATTAATAGTCGTTTAATAAAAGATCAAAATCAACTTTTTCAAAACAGGAATACTGGAAGTATTTTGAAATACATTAATGAAAATGAAAATATAGTTAGTCAATTATCTGATAGAAATTTAATAAATTTATTGCATGCAAATAAGCCAAGCGACACAGTATTAAATGAAGTTAAACAAAGAATTAAAGATGGCAAAATTTTATTTAATAACTATAATTATAAATATAAAAATTTTGGATTAGATTTTGATATTAATCTTATGGCTTTTTCTAATTTACCCGAAACTATTAGAACGGAAATTTTATCTCAAATTCAAAAAGAATGGGATATTTTTCCGACTGAATACAAATCATTTAATTATGGTAAAACTTTTTTCAACAAGCGGTTCTTGCTAAAATGGTAAATAATGATTTAATTGATTTTACTTCTTTGAATAAAGTATTTGAATTGGCAAAAACAAATCCCAATTTATTAGAAACTTTTAATTTTGAAGTTTTAAATAAAGAAATAGTTGCTAAATTAGGTGTGGATACCGTTTTAGAAATAGGGAAATTTGATAGTTTTAGTATGAAATTAGTTGAACTCTATGAAAATAATCCTCATTTATTTGAGGCTTATAAAGAACAATTAAGCAAAGCAAAACAAGATAACTCTTTGAATTTATTTTATCTTAAAAGTGCTTATTTGTTAGATTTCTATTTTGATAATGCTAATATTTTAGAAACGGTGGATAGTCAAACTTTAATGAGTGATGCTTTTTTAAATTTGTTGTGTTAAACATAATGACTGATAAATAAAAGTAGTGTATAATTGAAATAG
>CAJTYF010000036.1 GCA_910583945.1 uncultured Bacilli bacterium | reverse complement strand
ACGTTGCTTATGTTGAATATATCAATCAGTCTTAATGTTTAACACAACTTTTTTGTTAAAGATAAAGTTCTCTCTTTTAAATAATAAAAATCATGAATAGCCATTTGGTGATGTTTAAATAAATCTTGTAATTCGGGTGTTCGATTATATTTTAGTTTTTCAAATAAGGAAAAAGATTTTTCTACATCATTTAGATTTTGTAAATAAAAACAAACTAAGTAAGAAAAAGCATATTTTGCATCCACGTGTACTTTTTCCTTTAATATTTCTCTTAGCATTTCTTCATCAATAACAAACGGAACTTCATCTAAATCTAAAAAGAATTCTAGATTCTCTATCATAGGAGGAATTCTTTTTTTCTTGAAGTAAATGAGCAAATAATGAAAATAAAAAGTACTCAAACAATTAAAAAAAATATTTAATTGATCCAAATAAAAGATTTGTGCTTCTTCGTGAGTTAATAATTTCTTTTCTTCTAAAAAAGGGACGGTTAAAGATTCAAAATAGAGTCCTTCTAATTCAGCAAGGTAATAATAAGAAGAGTTTTCAAGATTACGAATTAAATTTCCATAAATACCATGGGCGAGTTCATGGTGGAAAGTAAAAATATCTTCCAAAGTTTGTTTTCGACGAATTTCAAAAAAAGGGATAAAATGATTTAAGTCGAAAAAGAAGGTATAGCCATTATAATAAAGGGAAGAAGGAGGAGAAAAACGTAAATAATGATTTTCAGGATTCGTGTAAGAATCAATTAATTGTTGATAATTTTTATTAGGAATCCATCGAAAAAAATCTCTTGCTAAATCAACCAAATCTTGATTAGTCAAAGAAAGATTTGGGTAGGGAATACTCGCAAATTCTCTGACATCACGAATCGCTTTAATTGAATTAAAAAGCATTTTTCGGACAAATTTTGGTATAGCATTGTATTCTTTAATTTGGTTATTTTTAATGCGTGGTTTAGATAATATTTCAATTCTTAATTTCTTGATTGTATATTCTTCATTGGTAATCATATGTTTTATCATATCATTTAAATCTTCTTCTTTTTGTAGACAATAAAGTTTATCTTCTTTCATTAAATCCTGTGTTTTTAAACGAATCATTTGATATTCTTTTTTTAAATGTTTTAATTTATTTAAATCCCAATTATATTCCATAACTAAACTCCTAAATTAAAAAAATATTTTAATAGAAAACTTTTAAAAAAACAAGATGTAAAAAAATAAAAAAAGTTATATAATAACGATAGGTGTGCGATATGAATTTAGAAAACATAAAACAAGAATATTTTCAAAAAGGCAAAAAAGAGCAAGCAATTGAATGTGCTCAAAAATTATTAGAAATGGAGTTATCTACTTCTAAAGTAGCATGGATAACTGGGTTACCTTTAAAAGAAATAAGACAACTAAAAAGAAAATCTTTGGTAGAAATATCTATAGAATTAAAAACGATTTTAACAAAATCGAGTTATAATTTAAATGAATTAAGACTTATTTATATAGCAACGAGTGTTGCACAATATTTTGAAGAATCCAAAAATAGTGTTATAAGAAAAAGACAGCGACAAAGAAAAAACAGAAATTCAGAAATTACATTTTATGGTGATAAATATCATGGAGATTGGTAGGTATATTTTATGCGAATGAGTAATGAATGGGAAGAATACGAATGTTTAGATGCGGGAAATGGCGAAAAATTAGAAAGATATGGGAATATTATTTTAAGAAGACCTGATCCTCAAGCCATGTGGGAAGTTCTTGATGATAAGGATTGGCAAGACGTTGATGGCTTTTATCACAGAAGTAGTGAGGGAGGAGGAAATTGGGAATTTAAACGTAAGCTCCCAGAATTTTGGACAATCAACTATAAACACTTAACCTTTAAAATTAGTCCAACAAACTTTAAACATACGGGGATTTTTCCAGAACAAGCGACGAATTGGGATTTTATCATGGAAAAAATCAAAAATGCACATCGCGAAATAAAAGTTTTAAATCTCTTTGCTTATACAGGATGTGCATCTATGGCGGCCTTAAGTAGTGGTGCAAAAGTCGTGCAAGTGGATGCCTCTCGTGGAATGACGGAATGGGCGAAAGAAAATATGAAACTCTGCCATTTAGAAAACAAAGAAATTCATTTTATTGTAGACGATTGTGTAAAATTTGTAAGTAGGGAAATTAGACGAGGAAATAAATACGATGCGATTATCATGGATCCGCCAAGTTATGGCAGAGGTCCTAATAAAGAAGTCTGGAAATTTGAAAAAAACATCTATTATTTAATCGACTTATGTATGCAAATCCTAAGCGATAAACCTTTATTCTTTTTAATTAACTCTTACACGACAGGTATATCGAGTATAGTTTTAGAAAACATTTTAAAAACGACTATTTTAAAAAAATATCCAACGGGACACATTGCATCAGGTGAAATTGGGCTTCCTATTAAAAGAGATAACTTAATACTTCCTTGTGGGATTTATGGGTACTTTGAAGAATGATAAATATCCTCTATGAAGACAATCATTTGTTAGTCGTTGAAAAGCCCATCAATTGTCTCGTACAAGAAGATAACACCAAAGATACAGACTTATTAAACCTTTTAAAACAGTATTTAAAAGAAAAATATGGGAAGCCTGGAAATGTGTATTTGGGACTGGTGCACCGCTTAGATAGAATGGTTGGTGGAGTTATGGTCTTCGCGAAAACCAGTAAAGCCGCTGCTAGGTTAAGCGAACAAATTAGAAAAAAAGAATTTCAAAAAACATATTATGCTGTAGTCGAAGGAATTTTAAAACAGAAGGGAACACTTGAAGATTACCTCAAAAAAGATGAAAAAAGGAGAATTTCTTTTGTCTCACCAAAAGGAAAAATAGCCAGACTAAATTATGAAGTAATATCTATAAAAGAAAACAAAACTCTTGTAAAAATAAACTTAGAAACAGGAAGACACCATCAAATTCGCGTGCAATTCTCTCACTTTGGTTATCCTTTGTATGGAGATGCCAAATACAATAAAAAGGCTAATTTAAAAGATTCAGTAGCGTTATTTGCAAAAGAACTTTCTTTTTATCATCCAATAACAAAAGAATTATTAACCTTTACACTAGACTTACCCAAAAGATATCCATTTTCAATATTTGAATAAAAATAAAGAAAAATGCATAGAATGATTTAGGTGATTGCTATGCAAGTAAAAGTAGATATTCCGTACCCTGAAATCAAAGTGAAAGAAAAAAATATAAAATTAGCCAAAGAAATCCTTTCTTCTTATGCTGGATCTGTTAGTGAAGACACAGCTATACATAATTACATCTTTCAATATCTAATTTTAGAGAATGATGAAATAAAAAACATCTTAAAAGAAATAGCCATTGTTGAAATGCACCACTTAGAAATACTAGGAGAATTAGTAAAAAAATTAGGATTAACGCCCCTTTATTTAAGTGTATCGAACGATAATACCAAATGGTTTAGTGGTGAATATGTGACTTATGAAAAAGAATTAAAAAATATTTTATTAGATAATATTCGTAATGAAGAACTAGCCATTAAAAATTATGAAAAAATAATCATTGGGACCGATGATGAATACGTAAAATACATTTTAAAAAGAATTATTTTAGATGAAAAAATGCACATCCAAGTATTCATGAAATTATATAGTCAAGTAAAATAAAAATGATTCTAAGCTTTATTTTTGAATCATTTTTTTTAATGTTTGATAAGAGGATAAAGTGCGATAATCTTCCATTGAAGAAGGATAATCAAATGCTTGTTGAGCTTCTTTATAGATAAAAAGAGTCATTTGTTGAAGCTTTAAAAAAGACTTCATATTAGAATATAAAAAATCTTTTTGAAAAGAAGTAAGAATTTCAGGAAGATAGAAAACATACTGATGCAAATTTTGACGAGAGGGATCGTTACTATAAATAACAGCATTTCCTTTTTTAGAAGCAACCATATCATATTGAAAATGATTATAAGAATTAGGAAGTAAAGGATAATCAATATTTTTTTTCATAAGAAGCGATTCTTTATATAGAGGGTACAAATATTTTATATGTTCCTTTAAATATTTATTTCTTAATATTTGTTCTACATTTTCTGGATAAAGTAGTGTGATTGCCATATTTCTTATATCATAAAAATCGTTTGGTACAATTAAATCTGAATTATACTCAGAAGCAACATTTTGAAGTATGTTATTTTTTATTTGATAAATCATAGTTACACCCCTTTTTGAAAACTAGACTATTATAACGTATTTAATAATGTTTTACAATAGAAAAAAGTAATAATGCTGTTTTTTACAAGTAATGAAACTTTCCTTAATTTACATCTTAAACCAGACATGATACAATAAATCTATAATGAAGAGAGGGTTAACAATGGATAATAGTTATGATGTAATTGTGATTGGTGCTGGCAACGCGGGACTAATCTCCGCTTTAAAACTAGTTAAAGAGAATAAAAAAGTTTTAGTATTAGAAAGTAATAATGTTCCAGGAGGATTTGCAACCAGTTTTATAAGAGGTAGGTTTGAATTTGAAGCTTCGTTACATGAAATGAGTGGGTTTGGATCCAGTGAAAAAACAGGACCCATTTATAAACTTTTTGAAAAATTAGAGATTGTGGATAAAATAAAGTTTATAAATTTAACAGAAGCTTTTCATGTTTATGGTAAAGATAAAAAAGAAGACTACGTTATGCCTTTTGGAATACAAGCATTTATAGACAAAATGAACGAATACGTTCCAGGTAGTGACAAGGCAATGAAAAAATTTTTTATTCTAGCAGAAGAAGTACAAAAAGCATTAATTTTTTTAGAAAATGATAGAAATGTAAATTCTAAAATTTTATCAGAACAATTTCCAAACTTTATGAAAGTAGCAGCATTATCAACAGATAAAGTTTTTAAAGCTTTAAAAATGCCAAAAAAAGCCGCTGAAATATTAAGTACTTACTGGGTTTACCTTGGAAGTCCCACTTCTACATTAAGTTTTGTTCACTTTGCGTCAATGATTCTTTCTTATATATATTTAGGAGCAGTCATTCCCGAAAAACGTAGTCATGAAACCAGTATTATTTTGGCAGAAGAAATAACAAAAAATGGGGGAGTAATAAAGTACTTATCCACCGTTCAAGAAATTTTATTTGAAGAAGGAAAAGTAAGTGGTGTAAGACTAAGCGATGGAAAAGATTTTAAAAGTAAACATATTCTCTTTAATGGGTCTCCGACATTTCTTTACGGTAAAATGATTCCTAAAGAATTTGTTCCAAAAGAAGCGTTAAAATTAACAAATTCGAGAATTTTAGGAGCTAGAGGCTTCTCTATTTATTTAGGATTAAATCAAAGTCCTGAAGACATAGGTTTAAACGATTACAGTTATTTTATCTATCATTCTCTAGATAGTAATACCGAATTTGAGAATATGAGTTCTATAAAAAATAATAGTAGTGTAGCCATTGTTCTTAACAATAAAAATCCTCATTGTTCTCCAGCCGGAACAACATTAATGACCATCACTTCCGTTTTCTTTGGAGACGTTTTTAATAATAAAGTAACGGAAGAAAATTATTTTGAATTAAAAAATCAAATTGCTGAAAACATCCTAAATAATTTTGAAGAAACAACTGGGATAAATATTAAAAGCTACATTGAAGAAATAGAAATTGCATCACCAGTCACTTACGCACGATATGCAGGACATCCAGATGGCGTAATCTATGGTTATAAACTTACTGGATTAGATAACCTTTTACCAAGGACTCTAAATATGGAAAATGAAAATTATGTACCAAATGTTCGTATTTGTGGAGGATTTGACGTAAAAGGAGATGGATTCAGTAGTACCTATCTTTCTGGGTATCAAGCCGCAAAATTGACTCTTTTAGATATGAAAGGAGAGGAAGAAGAATGAATGATTTAAAATTAGAAGGACTGGGTAAAAAAGAAATCGTCAAATTTAAAAATTTGAAAAAAGAACGTGAAAAAGTAATAGCTACTACACCTTTAAATGATATAAAAGTAGAGTACAACGTCAATGAAATTGCTCGTTTTTTACATCCAAAACTTCAATATGTAAAAGTCATTGACATAATAAATGAATCAAAAGACGTCAAAACATTTCTTTTAGCACCTAATGCTGAAAAAGGAACCAAAAAATTAGCTTATTTTAAAGCTGGTCAATACATAAGTGTTAGAATTAGGATAGGAAAATGTCTTTATAAACGTCCTTATACGCTTTCTTGTAGTCCAAAACTCGCTTTAGAAAATCGATATACGATTACCATCAAAAGAAAAGAAGAAGGAGTAGTATCCAATTATTTTTTTGATAATATAAGCATTGGAAGTTCATTTGTTGTAAGTGCCCCGAGTGGAAATTTCTGTTATGAAAGAATAAGAGATGCCAAAAATGTAATAGCTATTGCGGGTGGTAGTGGAATTACACCTTTTATCTCAATGGCTGAAGCTATTAATGACCAACTATTAAATTTTAACCTAACCATTTTATACGGAGCCAAAACAAAAAAAGATTTAATTTTTAAAGAGCGTTTAGACAAATTAAGTTCAAATGAAAAAATAAAAATAAAATATATTTTGAGTGAAGAAGAAAGTGACTTATATGATACAGGATTTATTGAAAAAGAAAACATTGATCCATATTTAAAAGAAGAAACATCATTCTTTATTTGTGGCCCAATAGAATTGTATCAACACATGAATGAAGTATTAAAAGAATACAACTTAGCCAAAAAATATATCAGAACGGACTTGTTTTTTAGTGAAATTGATTTAAAAAGAAAAGAAGATTTTAATGTAAAAGTGATAACAAAAGATAAAGAATTTAATATTACTTGTAATGGTCAAGAAACATTATTAAGTGCTATAGAAAAAAATGGTATTTTAGCTCCAAGCAGTTGTCATGTTGGGGTGTGTGGTCTCTGTAGAAGTAAAATTTTAAGTGGTAAAATAAAAACATTTGATAGTGATATGAGAGCATCCGATAAAGATTTAAATTACATTCATCCTTGTTCTAGTTTCCCTGAAAGTGATGTGGTAATAAAATTACCAAATTAAAAAAATAGACTTTTAAATTTGGTTTTTCCTAATGTATCCATGTAAACTCTAGTAAAAAGAAAGTTATTTTGAAGTTTGTCTTTTTATTAACTGTAAAATAATAAATGTATGCAAATAAAAAAGTTATTTATATTTTTTAAATACAACTGATAACTTTGATATATTAGAAATATTCATACGAATGCTTCTTGAAGAATTAAAGAGAAAATTTTCTCTTTTTATTTTTTATTTAGTTTGACTTTTGTCAAACTAAATAAAAAGAGCTTCAAAATAGCTCTTTTTAAAATTATCTGTTGTAAAATTCAACAATAAGACTTTCATTAATTTCTTGGTTAAGTTCACTTCGATCTGGATAACGTACATAAGTACCAGACATTTTTTTATCATCAAATTCAACATAAGCACATCTTTTTAAAGTGGCTTCTAAAGCTTCTTTAATGGCTTTATGTTCTAATGAATTTTCTTTAACACTTATAACATCTCCAGGTTTTACTTGATAAGAAGGAATATTAACTTTTACACCATTAACTAAAATATGACCATGGTTTACTACTTGTCTAGCGGCTCTTCTTGTTTTAGCAAGTCCCATACGATAAACTAAATTATCTAAGCGACTTTCTAATAAACGAAGTAAATTTTCACCAGCGACACCTTTCATACGACTTGCATGATCAAAAACTTTATGAAATTGTTTTTCTGTTAACCCATACATTAAACGTACCTTTTGTTTTTCTTGTAGCTGAACACCATATTCACTAATCTTTTTGCGACGATCAACACCATGCATACCAGGCGCATAAGGACGACGAGCTAACTCACGCCCATTTTCAAGTAATGAAAAATTAAGTCTTCTAGCTTTTTTATAAGCTGGTCCAGTATATCTTGCCATTTAAATTCTCCTTTCTATTGCTAAAAGTCGTTTGAAAAATCAAAACTTAGGGAGTTTATACTAATCATTTCTCCAAAGTGGCAGACTAAGGATACTTTGAAGCTTTATAAACACATTAAATCTGAAAATTTCTTCTGCCAACTAATGCAACTAATATTATACACTATATTTTTATTAAGTCAA
Source organism: uncultured Bacilli bacterium (assembly GCA_910583945.1). Lineage (GTDB taxonomy): Bacteria > Bacillota_I > Bacilli_A > RF39 > UBA660 > MGBC108787. Next base: position 7,806 of record CAJTYF010000036.1, on the reverse strand, counting down.
TTAAGATTTATGATATAATTTAACAAAGGAGAGACTATGAATCGCGTGATAAAAGAGATTTTAACACTCTTAAATGACCAAGGATTTGAAGCCTATATTGTTGGGGGCTACGTTAGAGATTTATTTTTAAAAAAAGAAAGTTTTGACATCGATATCTGTACCAATGCTTCCCCCGAAAAATTAAAAGAACTTTTTCAACTAGAACCTGGTTTTTATGGTGAACTTCATTTTGAAAAAGAAAAGTATCATTTTACCATTACCCCTTATCGAAAAGAATTCACTTACCAAAAAAATAAATTAATGCAATTTGAATGGATTCACGATTTAAAAGTAGACTTAGAAAGACGAGACTTTACCATCAATACATTATGTTTAAACAAAGAAGGAATTTTAATTGATCGTTACCACGCCCGAAAAGATATTTTAAATAAACAAATAAAAGTAGTGGGAAACATAGACCAAAAATTAACAGAAGACAGTTTAAGAATATTAAGAGCCATTCGTTTGGCAACCACTTTAGATTTTTCTTTAGATAAAAAACTAGAAAAGAGTTTACTAAAAAACAAACACTATCTAAAAAATATCAGCAATTACAGAGTAAAAGAAGAAATCACTCAGATTTTAGCATCCAAAAATTTTTCAAAAGGCATTCAATTATTAAAAAAGATAGAAGCTTTTGAACCTTTACAATTATTTTTTGGAGAAATGACCTTTTATAAAGAAATAAGCAAAATGTGGGCCCAAGTAAAAATAAACCGAGAATTACCATTTACAAAAGAAGAAAAAAAGAATATAGTAAACGAAAGAAAAAAAATGAAAATTGTGATGAACGATGATTTAGAAAAGTAGGTGAAGAGGATGTCCATAGATATAATGAAAGAAAGTAATCTTGTTTTTCCGAGCTTTTTGATTCCTGTAATTAAATCACTAAAATTAGAAATAAACGATTTAATTTTACTTCTCTATTTTTGGAATTATAAAAAAGCGACGTTTGATTTAACAGCAATAAATCAAACCATAAAACTAAGTGAAGAAGAAATATTAACATCTTTTAATAACTTAATGCAAAAAAAAATCATTAAGTTAGATATCATAAAAGATGATAATGAAAAAAGAAATGAAGTGATTAATTTAGATTATTTTTATATGCTCATTAGTGAAAAATTGAATACCAAAGAAAAAGAAAGCACAAAAGAAGACCTTTATAGTATTTTTGAAAGAGACCTAGGAAAAACGCTTTCTTCCATGGATTTTGAGTATATAAACGGTTGGATTGAAAAAGGTTTTTCTGAAGAATTAATTTTGGGAGCCTTAAAAAAAGCCCTTTTTTATAACGCAAGTGATTTAAGATACATTGATAAAGTGCTTTACGATTGGAAAAGAAAAGGATATAAAAATATGGATGAAGTCAATCATACAAATCAAAACAAAGTAGTAGAAAGTGAAAACAAAGAGTTTTACGATTACATAAACTCAAATGATTACAATTGGTTAGATGAAGAATAAAATTATAGACTATTTAGATGAACTTTATCCGAATCCAAAATGTGAGCTAGAATACCATAAAGACTATGAACTTTTAATAGCCACAGTATTAAGTGCCCAATGTACCGATAAGCGTGTAAACATGGTAACCAAAGTGCTTTTTTCCAAATACAATATCTTTGATTTAGAAAGTGTTTCAATAAAAGAAATCGAAAAAATTATTAAACCTTGTGGAACTTATACAAGAAAAGCCTTATATATTAAAGAAATTGCTAAAAGTTTAGTAGAAAATTATAAAGGGAAAGTACCAAATAATCGAGAATATTTAGAAAGTTTACCAGGGGTAGGAAGAAAAACATGCAATGTCGTGTTATCTAATATTTATGACGTACCAGCCATTGCTGTCGATACGCATGTAAAAAGAGTTTCAGACCGTTTAAAACTTTCAAAAGAAAGTGACTCAGTTGAAAAAACTGAAAAAAAGTTAATGAAAACTTTTCCTATTGAAAAATGGAGTCGCCTTCATCATCAAATGGTATTGTTTGGAAGGTATCATTGTAAAAGTAGAAATCCCGAGTGTGAAAATTGTGGCTTAAAAAGTTTATGCAAATACTATAATGAAAAACATGTCAATAATTTATGAAAATGTCTCAAAAAGAAGAAAAACATAAACGGGAAAATATTCTCGTTTTTTGTTTGCAATGTTACAACTAATGTCATTAACAAACAAGAATAGGAAACTTAAGCATATTGATGTTTGTAATGACTTTTCTGTAATTGCTTTTTGAAAGTAGTGGTTCTCCAAGGATGAGACATGGGAGGAATATATTTTTGCTTTCCTTTTGTAATAGGAATAGCTTCAAATTCTTCTGAAAAAAGTTCTCTTAGTTCATAGATTTCCTCATCAATAGAAACGAGTAAATCCCCATTAAAAGCATTGATGACTAAGCATTCCGTTTTAGGAAGAAAACATTTTAATTCATTATTAAGATAGGGCTGATAGTACTTATTTTTAAATTTAATAGCATTTCCATTATCAATTTTTCTAAGAGTGAGAACAGCCAGAGTATAGTTTATTTTTTCTGTAGAAGGGGGATTTTCAAAAACAGAAGAAAATTTTTTATAATCCATAGCAAATTTACTATTAAATTTGGGAACAAAAACTTCTGTTAAGTATTTATTTGCTTCTTCAATGGTAGTAATGCCATTAAATTTAAGTTTGTTCACTAATCTCCATTGAAAAGTACCATTGGTTCTTTCAATCAGTCCTTTGGCTTGAGAAACAGAAGTGGTTTCAAGTTCAATGCCTAATTGTTTGCAAGCATAACCATATTGAGTAAGAACATCTTTATCACTGGTTCTTTTATCAGGGTTTAAAGACATATAATTAAAAACTGTTCTGTTATCTGTAAGAAACTTATAGGGAATACCATAATTTGTAAGAATTTGATAAAAGACATGATAATAACCATTTAGAGTTTCTTGATAGTCAAACCAAGCCCCAACAATAGTAGAAGTAGCCTTATCAATTGCTAAATGCAAACAAGTTTTTATTCCCCCAAACCATACATGAATGGAGCCATCTTGTTCGATTACTTCACCAAAGAATTTAGGTTTTTCACCTCGAGGATGAGCATCTTCTAAAGCAATTTCGTGATTAATCAAAATTTCTATTTCTTCTTCTGTTTTATTCTCTATTTTTTTCTCTTTTAATAATTGTTGTTTTTTAAATTCTTTTTTTGTTTTCATTCTAGCTTTAGGAGAGAGAATACCTGAGTATGTTAAATGTTTATAAACAAAATCGTAAGAGACCTTAATATTTTCTATTTCCTCTAAATATTCAACAAAATGTCTGAAATTAAAGCCTTGATATTTCATTTTATAAAGTAGTCCAATATCATTGGAGATAGATTTATCTAATGTCTTGGTTGGACATTTTCCACGATTCCCGTGGATAAATCCAGATTTACCTTTCTCCTTATAAAGGATAATAAGACGATCAATTTGTCTTATAGATAAACCGAGCTTTTTACTAGCTCTGTTTTTATTTCCGTTATGATCCACTAATTCCTTAATTACATTATATTTTTCTTGTTCATTCATTCTTAATTCTACCTTTCTCATGTTTTGTCACCTCTAGTGACTAGTATTTCCATTTGAGACATTTTCAAAAGTTAACTATTAAGACATTATCATAAATTAATCATAGTTTATGCAAATACTATAATGAAAAACATTGACTTCTCTTTGTTTAATGCTAAAATAAACGGCAAGTAGGTGAATTATGAAAAAAAATCAATTAAAAAAAATGAGTTATATTTTGGCTTTCTCTATTTTATTAAGTAGTCAAAAGGTGCAAGCAATAGAAAAAAAATATGAAATTCAAGAAGAAAATACTGAACAAGAAGAATATTTGCTAAATTCTTTAATTTTAGTTCAAGAGGGTGAGAATTTTCGCTTATGTACTAGGACTTGGGGGCATAGTCATCCTGATGACTTGCCTTTAGAAGTGATAAGTAAATTATCAAATATCTCAAAAGAAGATTTAGAAACAAAAAGAATATCTTATACCTCAGATATAGAGTACTATCATGATATTTTAGATGAGGAATATCGTTTAAGCGAAACAACAAGAGGATTTAATATTTATGAAAATGTATTTAATAATCATGATGATAAATTTGAAGAAAAATTAGTTTTTTGGGGAGATAGCAAGTATTATTGTTCATCAACAGGTAATTTTTATCGTTATTATTTTACCTTTACTCCAGAAACTCAAACGGAGAGCTGTCTTTATCACCCAATCCCAGAAGAAAAAATTATTTTTCATTATAACTTAGAAGATTATTTTGATTCTCCAACAATCACTCGAGAGGAAGCTGAAGAATTAATAAACAATTTAAATAATAATTTAAATCGAACTAGAGAAAAATTAGAGTATTAACCACATAGAACTTTTAATAATTAAATAGACTTTATATCCTTCATTTGATAAAATAACGTTGGTGATGACGGATGTTAACAATAAAAGATTTAACCGTAAAAGTTTCAAATAAAACCATTTTAGAAGACTTTAACTTAGAAATAAAAGAAGGAGAAATTCATGCCTTAATGGGAAAAAATGGGGCTGGTAAATCGACCATTTCTAAAGTTTTGCTAAGAGATTTAGATTACACAGCCGAAGGAAGCATTACCTATAAAAATCAAGACTTATTAAAAATGAATACTACCGAAGTAGCCCAAATGGGTTTTTATTTAGTGAGTCAAAATCCCATCGAAATTGATGGCATTACAAACGCTGAACTTATACGTTGTGCCTTAAATGAACAAGGAAAGAAAGAGTTAAACATTTTAGAATTAAACAATAAACTAAAAGAATGCTGTGAAAAATTAGACATTCCCACTTCCTTTATTCATCGAAACATCAATTACAACATGAGTGGAGGAGAAAAGAAAAAAATGGAACTTTTACACATCTGGATGCTCGAGCCGAAATTTATCATTTTAGATGAAATTGATTCAGGTTTAGATGTGGATGCTTTAAAAATCGTAGCCAATTCATTATTAGAATACCATAAAAAGTTTAAACCAAGCCTTTTAATCATTACGCATCAACAGAATTTATTAGACATATTAAAACCAGATAAAGTGCACATTTTAGAAAATAAAAAAATTGCTCAAACGGGAGACGTTTCTTTAGCCAAAAAAATCTTTGAAAACGGTTTTAATGGGGCAAGTCTTATGGCTAATGGTGAAAAAAATGAATAAACTAATAATAGCATCAGAGAACCTAACACTAGACAATGAAGAGATTTTAATAAAAGAAATAACAAAAGATATAAATTTACATCTAAAAGGAAAAGTAAGCTGTGGAATTAAAAAAATAAAGAAGAATTGTACGATAAACATTTATTTAGAAAAAGAAAGTGATTCCTTAATAGAATTCTTTTTGGAATTAGAGAACAATCAAAATAAAATCTTCTTTTATAATGAAGAATATTCAAAATTAAAAATGAATTTTTGTGCCACTTTTTCAGGAGAGAATCATTTAGAAATTAAAAGTGAATTAAAATATTCCAATATTCAGAATGATTTAAAAATTCGTTTAGTTGAAAAAGCTGGAAAAATTGAACTCTTGGCAATAGGAGACATAAAAGAAAAGACAAAAGAAATTGATTATTTAGAAGACATCAAAGCACTCACCTCACATAATAATCAAGTAAAAATCATGCCAGATTTATTAGTAAAATCCAAAGAGGTTATTGCCAATCATAATACAACCATTAGTAACATTTCTAAAAAAGAATTATTTTATTTAGAAAACAAAGGTTTAAGCGAGAAAAAAGCAATAGAAATGATTAAAAAAGGATTCTTAAGAGGAATACTAAAAAATAAAGAGTTAGGGGGTGAAGAGAATGAATCGTGAAGACTTTCCAATGCTTAAACAAGACATCACTTATTTTGATAATGGGGCCACGACTTTAAAGCCTCAATCTGTGATTGATAAAACCGTTGAATACTATGAACAATATGGTGCCAATGCTCACCGCGGGGACTATGACATTTCTTACAAAGTAGATTTAGAATATGAAAACACAAGAGAATTAGTCAAAAATTTTATTAACGCGGAATCCTTAGAAGAAATTGTATTTACTAGTGGAACCACAGAAGGGTTAAATATGATTGCCAAAGGTTTCTTTAAAAACATCTTAGAAGAAAACGATGAAGTGTTAATCACTAAATCAGAACATGCTTCAAATGTTTTACCATGGTTTTCTTTAGCAAACACCAACAACATCCATATTGGCTACATTCCACTAGATGATCATCATTATGTAACATTAGAAAATGTAAAAAAAGCCATCACACCAAATACCAAAGTCATCAGTTTAGCTTACATTACAAACGTAATTGGAGACATTAGACCCATTAAAGAAATAACGAAATTTGCCCATGATCATAACATTTTTGTTGTTTTAGATGCCGCTCAATCTATTGGACACTTAAAAACAGACGTTCAGGATTTAGATATTGACTTTATGGCTTTTTCCGCTCATAAAATGTGTGGACCAACGGGTGTAGGAATTTTATATGGTAAAAAAGAACTTCTTGAAAATTTAGAACCTGTGAATTTAGGAGGAGGAATGAATGAATCGTTTGACAACGAGCATGAAGTGTTTTATAAAAACATTCCGACTCGTTTAGAAGCTGGAACACCAAATATAGCTGGAGTTATTGCTTTTGGTGAAGCCATCAAGTACTTAGAAAAAATTGGTTTAGAGAACATTGCAGATTACGAAAAAAGACTAAGAAAATACTTAGTAGACAAGTTGATAACTATCCCTTATATTGATATCATTAATATAGAAAGCGATAGTGGGATAGTATCATTCAATGTCGCCGACTTATTTAGTCAAGATGTGGCGTATTATTTAAACAAATACAACATTTGTGTGCGTGCTGGGAACCATTGTGCTAAAATTTTAAAAAAAGAGGTTGGAGTCAACAATACCTTAAGAATTAGCTTATATTTTTACAATACTTATGAAGAAATTGATGAGCTCGTAGAATTATTAAGTAATAAAGACAAAATATTGAAAGAGATGATTTAAATGGATGAAGAATTAAAAAGAGAAATCATTTTAGAACACTATCAAAATCCTAAAAATAAAGAAACAGTAAAAAGCGATAAGTATATAAAAGTAAATTCAAATAACGAGTCCTGTATTGATAACATTAATCTTTATGTTTTAATAGAAGAGAATAGAATTAAAGATCTAAAATTTGATGGAGAAGCTTGTGCCATCTCAACTTCATCAACCTCAATCATGACTAGCAATTTAGTAGGTAAGACGATAGAAGAAGCAAATGAATATATAAAAAACTTTGAAGCAATGGTAAATGAACAAAAATACGAGGAAGAAATATTAAAAGAAGCAAATGCTTACAATACCATTTATAAACAAAATAATCGAAAACATTGTGCTCTTCTTCCTTATATAGGAATAAAAAAAATACTATTAGAAAATGAAAGAGATAAAGAGATATAAAATCTTTATCTTTTTTTTATGTAAAAACATAAAACCAACATTTTCAATTATATCATAGATTAACTTAAAAATAGGAATAATCTTTCGAGTTAATGATTAATAATCTTTAAAAGCTTATGAATATAAATGAAATTTTAAAAATGACAAAAGGAACTTAAAAAAATGATTTTTATATCTATGTTATTTTTTTAGAATATAGAATAATGTACAATTAATTTTAAGAGAGTTAGATTTATATTGGAGGAATTAGAATGAAAAAAAATTTAAAATT
>CAJTYF010000035.1 GCA_910583945.1 uncultured Bacilli bacterium | reverse complement strand
ATAAAGAAACAAACCTTTATTATCTTAACAGTAGATACTATAATCCAGAATGGGGAAGATTTATTAATATTGATAACTCTATGGAAATTGGTAAAAATCTATTATACTTAAATTTATATCTATATACTAACAATAATTATATAAATGCCTATGATTATTCTGGTGCGCCTTGGAACAGTATATGGGATGGAATAAAAAATGGAGCCAAAGTTATTGGTAGTGGTATTAAAAATGTATATAATAGTGCAAAGAAAACAGTTAATAACATATGGACTGGTGTAAAAAACAGTTTTACTTGTGAAGTTGATGTAGGTGTCTCAGCTGGTGCTTCAGTTGCAAATATAGGAATAGAATTTGGTGCGAAACAATCAATGAATGCCGGAGTATCTAATGGCAAAACTTATTCAAATACATCTTATAGTGCTGGATTTGAAGCTGGAATTAAAAAAAGTGATTTTAACATAGATCTATCATATAACAAAATACATAATACAGAATGTTCTAATCCTTATCATAATAATCCCGCAGCACCATTATGGGAAATAATAAATTGTCCATATACTACAAATGACATATATTTAAATACTGAACATACTGAGTTGCATAAAGATGAAATATTCATAGGATTTAGTGTAGATGCTTATCTTGGATTCGGAGTTTCATTTAAAATAGGATTTAATATTCCATAATAAAAATAATACATAAAGGAATGAGAATAATGTTAAATAAAAGGAAATTAATTAGTTATTTGTTGGATTGTCTTATAATTGGTCTATTTACTAATATATTTTTAAATTATATTATCTTTTTAATTAAAAAAAAATTTAGTATTAGTTACAATATAGAATTAGCAATAATTAGTGTGTATGGCTTGGGAGTTGGGATATATTTATTTTATATTTTCAAAAAAGAAAAAACAATAGGAAAATATATAGCTAAAAAATTAGTAAGAAATGAAAATAAAACAATTAACAGTAGAGATATTTTAATTTTAATTTTAACATGTCTTATATTGAGTATCTTTGAACATTACTTTCTAAAATAGGTTATTAAACGCAATGATTAATAAATGATTAAAAAAAATTATATATAATTTTATCTATCAATCGTAAATTATAAAATAAAGATTAGAAAGAAGAAATGCTTATGTTAAACTATAACGAAATAGGAAAAAAGATTCGTAAAGAAAGAATAAAAAGAAATTTAACACAAGATGATTTAGCTGAAATACTCTTTGTAACAAGACAAGCCATCAGTAAGTGGGAGACAGGAAAATCTCTCCCAGACCAAGATGTAATGCTACAATTAAGTAATTTATTCTCAATAAGCATTAATGATATTTTAAATGCAAAAGAATAATAAGAAGCAAACAATAGCTTCTTTTTTCGTATAATATTATTTTATATAATCGAAAACTAAATATAGATTGTCAAACCCTTTTTTAGACAAAATTTATAAGGACAATTACAATCAGTAATTAATAGGAGTTTGAATCAGGAGAAAAATATACTAAAAAAATTTTAAATGAGATATTAGAAAAAGAAAGCTGTAATATAGATAATTTAATTAATAATTTTACAGAAGATTATTTAGACAAAATAAATAAAAAATATCAAAATAATAAATTTATTTATAACCTCTGTTTAAATTTAAAAGATTATCAAAAAGAAAGAATTATTGAAAACAGTCTAATGTGGGGAATATATAACAAAATAACTGAAGAAGGGTTATTATTTCAAAATATCAAAAAATATAAAATCAGAATTATTAAGTAAGAAAATTTTAAGAATGGCATTACCTTTTATCAATTGAAAATGTTTATAAAGAGTTAAAAAAGATGGGTATTGAATTATATAAAGAACAATTTGAAGAAACCTCTAAAACTTTTTATAAAAAAGAATATCTTGAACATTACGAAAAAGTAAGATTTAAATTATCTTGCTTTTTTTGTTATACATGTTACTATGTTAAAAAGAGGCAAAATATGATAAAGAAAATGAGTGAAGAATTACTAAAACAATTAAGTTGGAATACACCAAAAGAAGTTCAAGAAGAAGCCATAAAAAAATTAGAAAAATTAAAAAATCTAACTCCCTTATTTCAACCAACAACCAAAGAATGTAACAAAAATGTATGGGAGAATTGTGCTAAAATAATTATATCAAAAACAGATGAAGAACTTATTCCTTACATGGATAACATGTTTGAATGGCTCCAAGATATGAATTGGCCTGGGTCTTGGGAAATTTTTGAACGTATAAAAAAAATACCCTTTAAAAAAATTGAAAAATCATTTACAAAAAATTTAAAAATAGCCTTACAAGAATTAGGCGAAGAAGGTATATATTTAAACAGTTGGGCTGGTAATTTAATAATGACTCATCTTTCAAAAGAGTTATTTCATAATCCAAAAATAGATTTAGAAGAAGAAATAATTAAGTGGTATAAAGTAAATATTCAAAATAAACAAAGTAGGAGATGTAATAATGAAAAACAGTGAATATTATTTTTATATAAATAACGAACATCGAAAATATATGGGATTAAAACCTTTAAAAGATTCTTATGAGTTAATAAAGTTTAAAAAATATTTTCATGAATATTATGTTTTTTTTGATAATAATAAAATAGTAAAAATTATAGAATATAGTTTAATGGATAATAGTATATCCATACATGAAAGCGACGTTGATTATAATACAACAAATAATAAAACCATTCTCTTACCAAAAACACCTAGAGGAAAAGAACGAAAACTAACTTGGTCCGTTATCAAAAACTTAGAAGGATATGGTAATTACTTTTTCCTACTAAAAGAAAAAAATAAAGAGGGAAGAGTAACTATTGCCAATTATACAACTCAAAGAACCTTTTATGAAGAAAAGATAACAACAAACATAAAATCATTTGAAGATATAAAAAAGTGGTGTGATAATTTTGTAAAAAAATCTTCCGCTAAAGACTTAAAAGAAGTTCAAGAATTTGCTAAAGCCAAAAGACAACATATAAACTATTAAGAAGGAGATTATTTTAGAGTAAAACTTGGAAAAAATGAATACACCTATGGTAGAATTTTAATGGACGTCTTTAAAAGACAAAAAAAAGGTTTAAAGTATTGGCATATTTTAATGGGGAGACCTTTAATTATTGAAATTTTTCATATTTTAACAACCAATGATAAAGTGAGCATAGAAGAATTAGAAAATTTACCAACATTTCCCTCTCAGCACATATTAGATAATAATTTTTATTATGGAGATTATCAAATAATTGGAAATAAAGAATTACCAAAAATAAAAAAATATCCTATTATGTATGGAAAAAGTATATCTGGTACAAACCCAAATAAAATTTGTTTTCAATGTGGAGAAATATATAAAGAAATCGAATATACAAAAAACAATTTAATACAGAAAAAAAATCAAACGATAGTGAATGATTTTAAACGAAATAGTATTGGTTTTCATTTGGATGTAGATGCAAAAATTATTAAAAATTGTATTTATGAAAAATCAAACGATAATTTTTGGAAATCACAAAAAAGTTATTCTGATTGGGATTTACGTTCACCAAATAATAAAGAATATCTGAAAAAAGTATTAAAACAATTTGATTTAGATTATTTATATACTATTTATAATGATTAATCCATTACTATTAAAAGAAAGAAAAAATAACAATGAAAAAATCTGAATTTAAATTGACAAGATATGAATTTAAACTAGAAGATAACCATCAGGCTTTAAAGAAATTATTAAGCAATATAAATAATAAAGAATATATATGGTTTTTAGAGTATGATGAAATCCAAAATCTTGATTCTGGTTTTCTATTTGGAGAAAATGTAGAAATAAAAAATGACGAATTTCAAGAAAAAATTCAAACTCAAGAATATTATATTATTCATGCAACCCTAAAATTATTTAAAAATAAAAAAGAATTAAAAAATAACAGATGGCTGATGAATTTACAAATATATGATACCATATTTGCAACACTTGATGTTATTGATAATGAACTTTCTAATAAAATAGAGAAAAATATCGAAAAAATTGATAATCAGTTTTGAAAATCAAAATGTATTTAATACTAGAGTATTCTAATAAATACTGTTACTCCATAAAAAAGAAAGAAGATAGTAAAGTATGAAAAAATATGATTTTAAAATAAAAAACGAATGTGCAAAACATTTGAATTTAATTTTTGAAAATATAAATAACTCGAATTATATATGGTATTTGGAAGATGAAGAAATTTTCAAAATAATGGATTTTTATTTAATCAAGATTGCTTAACTAATAAGGATTTTTGGAAAATATTATCTACAAACAAATATTATATCAATTTTGCTCTGATTAAATTATATGAAAATAAAGAAGAATTTGATAAGAATAATTGGGCGATTGATTTAGAAATAATTGATTGTGAATTTGTAACTATCAAAGTGAAAAATAGCAAATTTATTCCTCAAATTGATAAAAATATAAATAAAATAAAAGTTGAAGAATCAAATTAAATAAGAATCTCTAAATGATAAAATGTATAAAATATCAAAAAAAAAGGCAAAATTATTCTAGAGGATTATGCTCATGAAAAATGCGATACAATCAGTTTTACAAGATATGAATATGATAATAATAAAAAATATAGAGAGATATTTTAACTAAGTAGATAATTACTCATGATATAGATATTTTGATGAAGATTCTTTTAAAGTTGCTGTATATGAAAAAGTAGATAATAAGGAATATAGTGAAGAAGAAATAAAAATAAAAGATGATATAAATATACCTTTTGTAGAAGATAAAAACATTGTTGGATTTTGGCATACTGTAGATTTCATAAATAATCCAAATAGTTTCAATACAAATAAAAGGCAATGGAATGAAAATAATTTATTCCTTCAAAAATTGAGTTTTGATAAATATGGTAATGTTTTAGTAAATTATAAAGGGAATAATTATTCTAACAATAGAAAAGATACTAAAGATTATATTATTGATTTAATTTTGCCTGATACTTTATCAAAATACATTTATCAAAGCATAAATGGAAAAAATTATATAATTGTAGAGTGGCAAAGTGGTGATTATGTTTTTGGAAAAGTTATTAATGGCTACTACGTTTTGGAAAAAGAATAAATAAAAGATATTATAGGAAATATATCGAAAAAAGATTAAAATTAAGAAATATATATTTTAAATGCAAAAGAATAATAAGAAGCGAATAAAAGCTTCTTTTTAGTTTCTAAAAATGATAAATCATCATCTTTGTGTTGACTTTTATTCCTTTCATAGGTATGATACCAAAAAAGAGGGAAAAAATGAAAGAATTTAGAGATAACATACAAACTTTTTATGATTTTTACATCATTGTATTAGAAGGAAATATGTCACATGCTGCTAAAAAAATAGGGGTAACCAAATCTAATTTAAGTAAAAGAATTACAAACTTAGAAAATGCACTGAACGTAAAATTATTAAATAGAACCAATAAAGGGATTCATTTAACAGCGGATGGTGAAAGATTATTTAAAAAATTAAAAGAAGCTTTTGACAATTTAAATATAAAAGAAGAAATTGAAGGAACCCTAATTATCGGTTCAACCAGAAATATTGCTGATAACGTTTTAGCGGATTATTTATGTAAATTTTATGAAAAACATCCTAAAGTCAAAATCAAAATCATTACTGATAGTGCCTCTAATTTAAACAACTATTTATTAAACCATCGTATTGATGTTTTAATTGACTATTTACCTCAAATTAACTTTAGTGAAAAAGATGGCTTTGAAATAAAATTTTTTTCTGAATTTAAAACATGTTTTGCATGCAATTTAAATTTCTTTGAAAAAGAAGGAAAACGCATTCAATCTTTAAAACAATTACAAACTTATAAATTAATCATTCCAGGAAGTTCAAGACGACGCCAATTCCTAGATGAAGTTTTGCAAAAAAACAATATTGAATTAAAGCCTATAATGGAAATGCCTGATTCAAAACTTATGATTAATATCGTTGAAAAAGAAGAATTTATTGGTTATTTTATTGAAAAAGAAATTGAAAAGAGTTCTTTAATAAAATTAAATTTAAAAGAAATCATGCCTATAAACAGTTTTGGAGTTATTTATTCCAAAAAAAGAGTGAATAAACTTGTAGAAGACTTTATAGGTAGTATAGATTAAAATAGAGGTAAAAAGATGACATGTATAAAAAGAATAACTGATGAAGAATTTGGTTTAACGAGAAGCCCTTTGAAAAATCCCAGACATCGCTTTGGAGCACGTGGAATTATTTTTAACGAGAAAAAAGAAATAGCGATTTTATTCAAGAAAAATAAAAATGAATACAAACTAATTGGAGGAGGATTAGAAAAGAATGAATCTCCAAAAGAAGCCTTCAAAAGAGAAGCATTAGAAGAAACTGGTTGTCTAGTTGAAATTGAAAAGTATTTGGGTTGGATAGAAGAAGAAAAAAGTTCCGACAATTTTAAACAAACGTCTTATATTTTTAGTGCACAGGTTATAAAAAATAATCATCGTACCCAATTTACTGAAAAAGAATTAACAGAAGGTTCAGAACTTTTATGGGTCCCTATAGAAAAAGCAATACAATTAATAAAAGCCTGTGAAAAAAAGTTAACCATCTCTGACCCTAAAGAGCTCTACCATACAAAATTTATTGTTCGAAGAGATTTTTATATACTAAACGTTTATCTTCATAGCCAAAATAAGTTGAATAATAGTCAACCCTAGGTGAAAAATAGATTATTTACGGATTAAAATAAAGCCTTTATAATAAGTAAAAATGACTTAGAAAAGAGGCTTTTTTATGCAAAAAGAAAATAAAGAGTATTATGTTTTAGAAACAATTAAAAAAATAGCAAATGAAGCTCCACCAAAAAAAATAAAGGTTGCTTTAGTAGGTTTAGGACCGCACGCCAAAAGAATATATAGTCACTATTTTCAAAAACATAAAATAAATTTAGCGTTAGTCGTGGAATTAGAAGAATTAAAAGAATCTGTAAAAAGTTATTTATTAGAAAACGGTTTTAAAAAGACTCAACTGTTTACTATTGAAAATAAGTTAAAAGATAAAGAAAAATTACCGAAGAAAATTGAACAAAAGTTATTAAACGTTTGTAAATCTTTAAACATCACCCATTTTATCATTTCTACAGAACCAAAAGCCCATTATATGTATTTAACTTTTGCTTTGAAATACCATTATCCTGTCTTAACAGATAAACCTATTACCGTTAATAAAAAAATGCAAAAAATGAAGAATATTAAAAAATTAAAAAAACAATACTTAAAACTCATAAAACTCTCCAATAAAACAAATACGCCTTGTTATGTCATGTGTCAACGAAAATACCATAAAGGCTACGAATACATAAAAAAAATAGCCTCAGAAATAGTTGTAAAATATCAAATTCCAATAACTTATATCAACATTTATCATTGTGATGGTGCTTGGGAAATGCCTCATGATTTATTAAAAGAAAATCATCCTTATAAATATGGCTACGGAAAATTATTTCATTCTGGTTATCATTTTATAGACGTATTAAGCGATTTATTAAAAATCAATAATAACTTAAAAGAGAGTAAAAAAATAACCAAAGGAGAAGTATATAGTAGTCGTCTTTCTCTAAACGATGAATTAGCCATTTTCAATAAAGAAGACTATCAAAGATTATTTAAAACCCTTCCTTCTTACTATTCACAAGAAAAATTTCCTAAATTTAATAAATTTGGCGAAAAGAATTTTTATGGTTCTTTAGATTTTAAAAACAAAAAAAATCACCAAATAACCCATTGTAATTTAAATCTTTTACACGATGGCTTTTCTCGTCGCAGTTGGATAAAAACAAGAAATTTTTATAAAGAAAACGGTAGAGTAAGACATGAATACCTAAATATTCAAATCGGACCCTTAATGAATATACAAGTCCACAGTTATCAATCGAAAGAAATAAAAGATCGAGTTAAAGGAAGTGAATTAGAAGAAGAATTCGGCGGATTAGAACACTTTGATATTCATATTTTTCGTAATAAAGGTATGATTGGGGGAAAAGCTCATGAAATAATTAAGCTTAGAGACTTATATAAAAAGAAAGAAAAACACAACAGATTAGGTTATAACGAATTAGCCCGTGAAGACTATTTAAAACTTTTTTTCAAAGGAAAAAGTGAAAAAGGAGAATTAAAGGAACATCAGCTTGGAATTGAAATTCTAACAAGTTGTGCCAAATCCTTAAAAAAGAAAAAAAAGCCTATTAAAATAAAAGTTAAAAAAGCATTAAACAATTCTATCGATTTAAAACACTATAAAAAGTATGTCAAAGAAGACTATCGAGATAAAGAAAGAGTACATCTAAAAGAATATGTAAAATATACCTATTATTTTAGCGTTTACATTGCTCTAGAAAAAATTAAAGAAAGCGATACTTACTTAACTTTTATTTCCTTAAGCACTAAAAAAAAGAGTATCGGAGGATTACTTGCTAAAGAATCCTCTAATAAAATACAAGCTTTTCTTAGATTTAATCTATTAAAACTTTTAGTTACAGTTCTAAAATTAGAAACAATTCTTAAAATCATCGAAAAACATTAAATGCGTCTTGACTTTAATATAAACGCTCATTAAAATAAATTTTAAAAAATTTCTAGGAAGAAGAAATGCTTATGTTAAACTATAATGAAATAGGAAAAAAAATTCGTAAAGAAAGAATAAAAAGAAATTTAACACAAGATGATTTAGCGGAGATACTTTTTGTAACAAGGCAAGCCATTAGTAAATGGGAGAACGGAAAAACACTGCCTGATTATGAAAGTTTATTAAATTTAAGCACTTTTTTATCATTAAGTATCAATGAAATATTAAACGCTAAAGAGAAAAAAATATAATTCATCATAACTTTTATGAAAAATTATTTATCTAAAATTAATCATTCAAATGAGAAAGTCTGTTTACAAGAAGAAATTTACCAAGATTTTCTAAAACTACGACATAATAAAGATTTTCGAAAAGATTATAAAGTTTACTTACTTTTAAAAAAATTGGAAAAAAATTTTTTATATGAAGAAAAAATTATAGAAGAACTAACTTTGCTTTATTCAAGAGGGCAAGACAATCTTCCTTTAAAACATGATTTACTATTTTTACAAAAAGGATATATTTATGAACAACCCAAACTTGGAGAAAGAACTTATACAAACATTGAATATTATAAAGCTTTAGATGCCGATTCAATAAGAAAGAATACTCAATCAACAATGGGGGCTTGGATTTATTTAAATAATGAGTCCTTATCTTACAATGATTCGATTCCAATCAAAGGAACCTTTTTTAACTGGACGACTATGAAATCAGAACATAAAGTACTGGATAAAGAACTGTACGATGAAATAAATGCCATTTCTTTTAGTAGTTCAAAAGAAGAAATAGAAAAACTTCTAAAAAATAAAATAATTATAGTTTCAAACTGTTTTTTAAATTACGAAAGGTTAATGCAAGAATATTACAACCACTTTGGTATGAATCCTAGCGAATTTGTAGACTATATTTCTTTAAAATACCAGTGCGAAATTATTGTTCCAAAAAGAGAAACTCAATCCACAAAATTAGTCTTGTATCGCGAAAGAAGATAAAAACAACTGGTTAAAGCTAAAACTTGACAATTGAATCATCATTTTTTATAATACCTCTTATGTAAAAGAAACGGGGTAAATGATGGAAGCATTAGATATAGATAGTTTAAAAAAGCCGAAGAAAAATATAATAACGATTTAAGAGACTTAAAAGATAACTTATATCAAAAATTAAAAAACTTTACCGAACAAAATTAGGAGAAATAACAAAAGAAGAAAAAGAAAGTAAGATACAAGACTATAAACAAGCTCTAGAAGAAGAATGTGAAAAGCTTGAATCATTAAAAGTTATTGAGCAAGTCGTAAAAAGATAATTGCATATTATAAAGAACTATGCTAAAATGAAATTACCTGAGAGAAAAGTTTGTTTTACATAAAACCGACTATGGATATACTTGGGAATCTAATTGGTTTATGGTGTTGAATACTAGTCCATTAAGTGTTACTAGAATCCTAAAATAAATCATGTGATACCCACCTCGCGTGAGCGGGTTTTTATCCAAACAGACTTCCTCTTGGGTTTTATTATGGAGGAAAAAATGTTTGATCGAACTTTAAAAATTTTAGATTCAAACGTATTTTTACAAATACAAAAAGTAAAAATTTTACTAGTAGGTCTAGGAGGAGTAGGGGGCTTTGCATTTGAAGCCCTTATTCGTCTTGGGTTTATCCATATTACCATTGTCGATTACGATACCTTTGAAAAATCAAACTTAAATAGACAGATTTTATGTACAGAAAACACTTTAAATCAATCTAAAATTGATAGTGCTAAAAGTAGAGGAGAAACCATTCACCCACAAGTAAACATTATAAAAAAAGACCTTTTTTTAAACTCAGAAACAATAGAAGAGTTAAATGAAAAATACGACTATATTTTAGATGCATGTGATACCTTAACCACCAAAATCTTGTTAATCAAAAAAGCTTTAAAAGACAACTCTAAAATCATTTCATGTATGGGAACCGGAAATCGCTTTAATCCTAATTTAATAGAAATAACTTCTTTAAATAAAACATATAATGATCCTTTAGCTAAAAACATGCGTAAATTATTAAAAGAAGAGGGCTTGCCTTTAAATATTCCTGTTGTTTGGAGCAAAGAATTACCAATAAAAACAAAAGACAGAACACCTGGTTCTATCTTTCTAGTTCCAGCATCCGCTGGATTAAACTTAGCCTTTTTTGTCTTAGAAGATTTAATGAATAGAACTTTTTAATAACGCCATAAAATCTTCCACCTTTTGGTTTTGATTCACAATTTCATAAATAGAATGAAGTAGCGGTGCTTTCGCCCTTTTTTTATGGATTAAAGGCATCAAATACTCTAACGATTCAACCCCTTCAATTGTATTTTTCTTCTTAAAGTCATTAATCTCTTTTTTTGTACTTTTCTTACCCAATAACAGTCCATAACTAAAATTGCGACTTTCTTCTGAATTACAACTTAAAATTAAATCACCTAAACAGCTTAGAGAAAAAAGTGTCTCTTCTTTTCCATAAAAGCGATAAAGTAAATCATAAATTTCACGATAAACCGCCGTAAGATACAATGCTTTTGTACTTTCTAAAAAAGAAGCACCTTTTAATAACCCTGATCCAATCGCGTAGACATTTTTTAAAACACCCATTAAAGAAACACCCATTAGATCAGTACTTTCTTCAATCACAACATCACTATCTAAAAAAGCTTTTTGAACCAGTTCTTTACTTTTTTTATGTGTACCAGCTAAAGTAAAACCTAAAAGTTGACGCGAACACATATCTTGAGCAAAAGTAGGGCCACTCATAACAAGTATAGGATTTTTTAAACTATTTTTAGCAATTTGATAAGGGAAGCAACCACTTTTATCAACACCTTTTGTGCCAATCACAACAGGAATTTCTTTTGGAATCAAATCCTTTATTAAATCAACAGAAGAAGAAAAGTAGGGGATACTAGACATTAAAAAAATCACATCTTTCTCTTTTAAGACATCTTCAATTGAATTAGAAACGGTAATTCCAATAGGAATATCTTTTCCTTTAAAAATCGTATTTAATTTTTTAGTTTTCTTAAAATCCTTAACCAAATCCTTATTTTCACTCCAAAGTTCAACAAGATTTCCTTTACCTTCCGCAAGACGAATGGCAACACTAACACTAAATAAACCTGTACCAACAATACCAATTTTCATTTATTTTCCACCTTTCATTTCGTTATATAATTTATTAATATTTTCTTCATATTTGTTCATCTTTTTATGATAATATTTTCTATTTTTTAAATTTTCAGGTAAATACTCTTGATAGACCCAATCATTTTTATAATCATGGGGGTATTTGTAAGTAGTACTACTCGTTTTAATATGACTGGGAACATTTCCTGTTGAACCACTCCGAATATCATTTAACGCCGCATGGATAGCTAAATAAGCACTATTACTTTTAGGAGATAAAGCCATTTCTGTTACGATAACCCCAAGTGGAATTACCGCTTCAGGTAACCCAATAAGTTCGGAGGCATGAATCGCCGCCATCACTTTAGGACCAATAGAAGGATTAGCAAGACCAATATCTTCGTATGCAATAACACTCATTCTTCTATAAATACTATCCAAATCCCCCGCTTCTAAAAGACGTCCTAAATAATGCATCGAAGCATCCACATCACTTCCTCGAATTGATTTTTGAAAAGCACTTAATACATCATAATGGCCATCTTCATTCTTATCATGAAAAAAAACAGGTTTATTATTAATGGCTTTAACTAAATCAATAGTAATTAATTTATCATCATTCGAAGACGAATAACACACCTCTAATAAATTAAGAGCACTCCTAAAATCTCCTGAAGAAAGCGTCGCAATATAATTTAAAGTTTCGGTATCAATTTGAATATTTGGTAAATGTCCCATCGCTCTTTTTAATCCAACAACTAAATCATCTCTAGTTAATTCTTTGAGTTCAAAAATTTGAACACGACTTCGAATAGCTGGATTAATTTTATGGTAAGGATTGGATGTTGTAAGTCCTATTAAAATAAGTAAACCACTTTCAATATAGGGAAGAAGTAAATCTTGTTTATCTTTATTCATTCGATGAATTTCATCTAGTACAACAATCATTTCACCATTCATTTTAGCTTCTTCAATCACAATATCAAAATCTTTTTTATTATTAATCGTCGCGTTTAAAAAGCGATAGGGGACCCCCAGTTCATGAACGATTGCATTCGCAATACTGGTTTTACCAATACCCGGTTTTCCATATAGAATAAAAGAAAAAATCTTTTTATTTTTAACCATATTAGATAAAACTTTTCCCTGACCAACCAAATGGCTTTGACCAATCACATCTTTTAACGTTTCAGGTCTTAAAGTATTCGATAAAAGTTCCATTAATACCACCATAAAACATTATAGCATTAAATTAAAAAATAACCTAGTTTTTAATTTGAAAAAATGGTATATTAAAAATAACGAAAGAAAAATTAAAAAATAGGCTTTTTATTAAAATACAAAATAGAATAGAGCGAAGTGTATGACAAATCAAGATTACTATACAAAATATTTAGATTACTTACAATTTGAACGAAAACTATCTGAAAATACAATTGATTCTTATCAAAATAACTTAAATCGATTTGAGGAATTTTTAAATGGTAAACCCATCCAAAAGGTAACCAAAGAAGATATTTTTGCTTATTTAAAATCAAATGAAAACATGGCTGAGAAAAGTAGGGCACATTACTTAACCGTTTTAAAAAATTTCTATGAATTTTTAAGTACAGAAGAATTAATAAAAGAAAATCCCTGTGAAAACATAAAAGCTCCCAAAATCACTAAAAAACTTCCTGAATTCTTAACCTATGAAGAAGTTGAAAAATTATTAGACATCAAATTAGAAACACCTTTTGATTATCGTAATAAAGCCATGTTAGAACTCCTTTATGCCACCGGATTAAGAGTCAGTGAGCTTGTCAACCTAAAGTTAAATCAAATTGATTTAGAAAACGATTTACTCCAAATTTTAGGAAAAGGAAAAAAAGAAAGAATCAGTCCTTTTAGTGATATCGCTAACAAATACATGAAAATCTATATTGAAAAATATCGAAACCTTCTTTTAAAAAAGAAAGATAGTGACTATGTTTTTATTAACAATTTTGGAAATAAAATCTCTAGACAAGGTTTTTTTAAAAATTTAAAAGTGATTGCTATAAAACAAGGTATAAAAAAAGAGATCAGTCCTCATACCTTAAGGCATTCCTATGCCACACACATGCTCAAAAATGGCGCCGATTTAAGAATTATTCAAGAACTTCTTGGCCATAGCGATATTGGAACCACTGAAATCTATACCCATGTTATAAATGAAAAATTAAAATCCGATTACGAAAATCATCCCCATTATAAAAAAAATAAATAATACATTTACTGATTTAAGCTTTCAATAAAGGCATCAAACAATAATTTAGAATAAGGATCATCCAATAAACTCTCTGGATGCCATTGAACACCAATAAAAAAAGTCTTATTTTTTGCCTCAACAGCTTCAATGATTCCATCCAGCGAATACGCTACAACATCTAACTGTGTTTGGCTAACCGTTTCACTATGGCGACTATTAACCGTTATCCGTTGGCTATTTAAAATAGAAGACAAATTGCTCTCTTCTAAAAAAACTGGATGAACATACTGAAGCGAACTTTGATGTGCATCAGTAGGCAACTTCTTTAAAAGCCCATTAAAAGCAACACTCATCATTTGCATGCCTAAACAAAGACCTAAAACTGGAATATTTTGTTCGTACAAAAAAAGAACGATTCTTTTATCAATTTCATGAATATGAGAGCCTCCTGGTAAAATAATGCCATCACACGTTTTAATTAAACTTGAAACAAATAAAAATTCTTGATTTTCCTCATTTTCATAATCAATGGGAATAGCAAGGATTTCAACTGGATAGTTCCTTAAATAATGCATCAAATCATTTCGAAACCCATAGAGAGGACTCCCACTTTTGCTTGTAAACTCTCGTAACAAAATACCTATTTTTTTCATTACATAGCTCCTTTATTAAAAAGTATGTGTTTTAAAGAAAAAAATGATTAAAAAGAATAAGCAACATTCCTAAAACTAAACCAATAATCACAAACTTATTTTCTTTATATTTAAGAGTTTCAGGATAAATTTTTTCAATGGAAAGAGTAATCATAATGCTAGAAACCAATAGTAAAACAATACTAATCAACTCATTAGTTATAAAATTTTTTAAAAGTAAGAAAGCGAGAAGGGCACCTAAAGGTTCAGAAAGCCCTGATAAAAACGCGGCTTTTATAGCCTTAAACTTACTATGTGTAGCGTAATAGAGTGGGACAGCAATACTAATCCCTTCAGGAATATTATGAAGCATAATAGCAAAACTTAATTTTAAGCCTAAATGAAGATTTTGATAACTTGATAAAAAGGTTGCTATCCCTTCAGGAAAATTATGAAGCATCAAAACAATCATATTTAAAATGCCTAATTGATACAAATTATTTTGATTCTTTTCAACTTTATTAATTTTATTAATTAAATACTTAATTAAAAGAATTCCACAAAGAAACGCTATAATTGAATACAGAAACCCATTTTTAATTTTAAGCAAAGGGAAGAGAGAAGTGGGAATTAAATCAGTTATACTAATTCCAATCATAATAGCCAAAGAAAAGCTAAGAACTAAAGTAATAAACTTATTAATATTTTGAGGACTTATTTTTAAATAAATGAGTAGAGCACCTAAAGTTGTAGATAATCCCGCTATTGTAGAAATAAGTAAAGGAAAAACAAGATTCATACAATCACCTATTAATAATATGTGAAAAGAAGCCAATAATTTCCAAATAAACTATGAATGATTATTTATAAAAAGTACATAATACTAATGGGAGGTAAAAGATTATGGAAAAAAATAATAATAATTCTCGTAATAGCAGAAATGCTAATTCTAGAAACAATCAAAAAAATAATCAAAATTCTAGAAACAATAGTAGAAAATCTAGCAGAAACGAACAAACTCGTTAATAATAAAGAAAGGAATGAACAAAATTCCTTTCTTTTCTTTAAAAATACAGTAGTTAAGTGGATTTTCTATTTTGGGTACAAACTTGAAGACATTTAGTCTTCTTTTTTATTGTCATTTTGTCCATTTATATATTATAATGGTCTAGAGATATATTTGATACGTTAGGTGTTTTAACCTCAGTCCTTATTTTCAAAATACAGGAGGGAGGTGGTCCTATGAGAGGATATTATGGAGTACTTAGTTGCTCTTATCGTTATTTTAGTCTTAATCGACAAGATTACGAATCCACCAAAAAGCCATTAAAAAAGAACACCTACTCAACTTTGAATAGGTGTTTTAAAGTTCCAACGGACTGAGAAATACCTAACCTTCGAAATCAAGTATGTCTCTTTTTGTTTGTCCTGTAATATATTATACACATTTTTAGAAAATATGCAAATTATTATTATGTATGATAGTGTAACGGAATGTCGGGAAAAGAAAAAACATATTCCATTTGTTATAAT
>CAJTYF010000034.1 GCA_910583945.1 uncultured Bacilli bacterium | reverse complement strand
TTACCTATTTGCAAAAACGGGATTTCCATTCGGGATATCCTAATCAAAATTCACCCACATTTAACGTATTTGTTCCTTTTGTTCTTTTTGAGACAAACAACGATAGGCATCAAAGAAAAGTCTTTCAATATCTTCATCCTTCATCTCTGGAAAACAAATGCCATATCTTTTTAAAAATATTTTCTTCATTTTTAAATTTTCTTCATAGGTATGATAATTTAAATAATTAGGAACAAATGAAAGAAGTACAGATTCCTCCACATTTAAAATAAAACTTTCATCAATTAAAGAATCCATTCTTCTAAAAGAAATCATTTTTTTAAAAAAAACATTTAAATCACTTGTTACAAACCAACTTATATTGTGACCATTAATCCAATGTAAATCTGTTCCATTTAAAATATTCTTTTTAATAACGCTTTCTGAAATATTTTCTATAAAATGCATCACATTATAACTACCGTCTACTTTATCAACATAGGTAGAACGCATTTCTAAAAGAATAATACTATCTTGTATAATTTTATTCTTAATGACCTGTGCTAAAGAATCAAGTTCCTTTTCTTCCATCTTCAACGCCTCCTTTTCAAAACAATTATTATACATATTTTTTACAATAAATCAAGTAAAACTATTCACATAATTTTACATAATATAAAAAAACATATTTAATTATATGTTTCTAAATACTGTTTTATAATAATTTTCTTCTTTTTTATATAAAGCAATGATTTGTTTTTTATACTCTAATAATAAATAAAAAGAAGGATGGTCAATAGCTAATCGATTACCATTTAAAACTTTAAAATATTCTTCTTCATTAAGAGAATAAACCGGATAATCAAAAATATCTTCTATTTTTAACAAAGAATACTTTTTTTGCTTTATCGCTTCTAAAGGAAACGACTCATTTACTGAAAACTGTCCTTGTCTTGTTCTTTCTAAAGCATACATAGTACCCAATATATCAAGTTTTTTACAAATATCTCTTATTAAACTTCTTATATATGTTCCTTTAGATACTACCGTCCTAAATGTAATAAAACCTTTTTCACTTTTCAACAATTCAATTTCTTTAATTTCAATCTCTCTTTTTGGTAATTCAATTTCTTCCTGATTTCTTGCATAGTCATATAATTTTTTTCCATTAACTTTAACCGCTGAATAAATGGGAACTTCTTGTAAACTTTTTCCTAAAAAGGAATTTAAAGTGTTAATAAGTACTTGGTTATCAACACTTATTTCACTATTTTCTTTTAATATCTTTCCTGTTCTATCTAAAGTATCGGTTTCTACTCCTAATTGTATCGTTGCTATATACTCTTTATCATAGGCGGTAATTTTATCTACTAATTTCGTATACTGACCAACACAAACCACTAAAACTCCTGTGGCGATTGGATCAAGTGTTCCGGTATGTCCTATTTTTTTAGTACCTAATTCCTTATTTAAAATATTGACAACATCTCGACTTGTATAACCGCTTTCCTTGTTAATAACTAAAATTCCATTCATATTTATTTCTTCAAACTATTTTTTTGACTTTTTAAAACTAAAAGCTGTTCTAAATTATCCATCATTTTTTGAACAAGTAAAAATTCTTCCGCCAAAAAACCTTTTTTTCCTCTTATACTATTACGTAAAGCGGATAACCTATCTATATTATAATAGATAAACAATATGTCATTATTTTCATAACTATCCATAACATACTCCAACAAAACCATAGCCTAACTTGAATAATAATTTCTTAATACCAAAAATTTCTGCCATACAAAAGCCTTCACTCAAATAGCCAAGAAGACCTAAATCTATAACTGCACCTACAGTATTGTATCCTTTTTTTATAAATCTTTCTGCTATAGACTTATTTCTAAAAACTTCCGTCGAATTTAACTCCGTATTTTTATCAACCATTTTAAAACGCTCCTACTTTTCTTCTTTAATCTCACTTAGTATTTTCTCAATTTTATTTCCATACTCAATTGAAGTATCATAAATAAACTTTAATTTTGGCGTATTTCTTAAATCCATTTTTTCTGCCAACTTCATGCGAATAAAAGAAGAAGCCTCTTCCATCTCTTTTTCTAGCTGTTTTGTATCCATCTCTTCCATACTCGTAAAATAAACTTTAGCCAGAGTTAAATCACTGGTAACCTCACAACCAGTAATAGTAATTGATTTTAAAAGCTCATCTCTGGCCTCTTCTAATAAAATTTCACTAATAACTCGCGTCATTTCAGAAGCAATTCTTTTTATTTTAATACTACTCAAACGCGTTTCACCTCAACCATCTCAAAAGACTTTATAACATCGCCTTCTTTGATATCACTAAAATTATCTAAGGTTATTCCGCATTCAAAACCTTTTTTCACTTCTTTAACGGTATCTTTTTCTCTTTGAATACTTGCAATTTTTCCATCGTAAATAACAATACCATCACGAATCACACGAGCAAGACTACCATTTTTCATAATTCCTGTTTCCACATAACTTCCAGCAATATTTCCTACTTTTGAAAATTTAAATATTTTACGAATCACCGCTTCTCCAAGTTCTTTCTCTTCAAACTCTGGATCAAGCATACCCTTCATAGCCAGTTCCATTTCTTCAACGACTTTATAAATAATCGTGTAAAGACGAATATCGACGCCATATTCGCGGGCAATTTCTTTTGTTTTACTTGATGGACTCACATTAAATCCAATAATAATAGCATCACTGGCATTAGCGAGTACCACATCACTTTCACTAATGGTTCCAATACCACTACGAATAACTTTAACGGTCACATTTTCTACATTGATTTTTTCTAAAGCATTACGAACAGCTTCTTCGCTTCCACGAACATCCGCTTTTAAAACAACATGGATAGAATTTTGACCTTCATTAATTTTGCTAAACAAATCATCTAAGGATAAACTGGTTTTAGATAATTTAGATTCTCTTTTTTCACGACTTCTAGCTTCAGCAATTCTTTTGGCTTCACTTTCGGTTTCAAAAGCCATAAATTTATCTCCAGCACTAGGATTATCAGAAATTCCTGTAATCTCAACAGGCATGGAAGGTCCAGCACTAACGATAGATTCTCCTAAATCATTTTTCATTGTTCTAACTTTTCCGCTAAAAGTTCCTACAACAATTGGGTCTCCAAGTCTTAAAGTACCGTTTTGAATCAATAAAGAAGCAACCCCTCCAATATTTTTATCGACACGACTTTCTATAACAGAACCTACCGCATAACGATTTGGATTTGCTTTAAAATCACTCACTTCACTAATGGTTTGAATTGTTTCAAGTAGAAGTTCTATTCCTTCTCCTGTTACGGCTGAAATGTTTACAAAAGGATAATTCCCGCCCCATTCTTCTGGCGTAAGACCTGCTTCACTCATTTCTTGTCTTATACGCTCTGGATGAGCATCAGGTTTATCAATCTTATTCACCGCAACAATAATTGGAACATTTGCTGCTTGAGCATGATCAATCGCTTCTTTTGTTTGAGGCATCACCCCATCATCCGCTGCCACAATAATAATAACGATATCGGTAACACTGGCTCCTCTTGCACGCATTTCTGTAAACGCCGCATGACCTGGTGTGTCAATAAAGGTGATCTTACTCCCCTTGTGATCCACTTGATAAGCACCAATATGTTGCGTAATCCCTCCAAATTCAGACTCTGTAACTTTAGAATTTCGAATATAATCAAGTAAACTCGTTTTACCATGATCAACATGTCCCATAATGGTAACAACAGGTGGACGAAGGGTTAAATCACTTTCATTATCCATGATTTCATATTCTTCAAAATTCGCAACATTTTGCGTTTCTTCTCTTTTTAAAGTTTTATCGTAATCCATCGCAACAATCGTCGCATTTTCATAATCAATACTTTGATTCAAATTAAGCATTAATCCTAAACTCATGAGCTTTTTAATCATATCGTTGCCACTAATGCCTAACTCTGAAGCAAGTTCATTAACTGTCATATTTTCCTTGTATAATACCACATGTTCATCTGTACTATTTTTCATTAATTTTTCTTTGTGTTTATACATTTCTTTTCTTTTATTCAAATATTCTTCTTTACTACTAGCAAGTTGACTTTTCTTTTTTAACTTTTGTTTCTTTTCTCCATCATTAATAGATGCAATTTGGCTACTTTCCATAATACTTTCTACAACTTCATCAATATCATCATTATCTTCTAAAGTTGCTTCAGTATCCGTACTAATCAAACTAATGGCATTATCAAGAATAATGACATCGTCTTCACTTAATTCATCATTACCTGTTTTAACTTCTATACCAAGCTCTCTTGCTTTTTTTAAAACCTCAGCAACAGACAAATCAACACTCAATGCATACTCACTAACATTCATCATAATAAATCACCTCTCATTTATAGATTTTTTAATAACTCTTCATAAACGTCTTCTAAAACCTCTAACTCTAAAACTCTATCTAATATTTTAGTTTTCTTAGCTTTATTTATAACCTCAGCCTCTTTTTTTAAATAAGCCCCTTTACCATTCATTTTACCTGTATCATCCACTTTTACTTCATTTTCTGGTGTTCGTACAACTCGAATTAAATCTTTCTTTTCTAATTTTTCTCTTGTTACCACACACATTCTTAAAGGTATTTTTCTTTGTTTCATTTTTTATACCTCCTTATCTTTAATTAACTAACTCTATTTCCTTCTTCATTAATTTGACTCATGGTTTTCACTTCGATTTTATATTTCGTCAAACGACTAGCGAGTTTAATATTACTTCCTTTTTTACCAATCGCTAAACTTAAATTTTCATCATCCACAATGGCTAAAGCTTCTTTTTTTACTGGATCAATAATATTAACAATAACGTTTTTGGCTGGACTTAAAGCATTCTTAATAAATTCAGAAGGCTCTTCACTGTATAAAACCAAATCGACTCTTTCTCCATTTAATTCTTTTAAAATGCTTCCAATGCGGTTTCCATTCGCTCCAATACAAGCACCAATTGGATCAATTTTTTCGTTATTAGAAAAAACCGCCACTTTACTACGAATACCAGGCTCACGAACACATTGATACATTTGTATCGAACCATCCGCCAATTCAGGAATTTCTGTTTCAAAAAGTCTTCTGACAAAACCATAATGTTTTCTAGATAATAATATAAGAGGTCCTTTTGTTGTTTCTTCCACTTTAGAGACATAAACCTTTATACTGGTTCCCATTTTCACCGTTTCACCTGGAATCATTTCAGTCATAGGGAGTATACCTCTTGTTCTTCCTAAATCCACATAATAGTTCTTTTTATCTTCCATAGCGAGCATCCCTACTAAAAGTTCGCCTTCTTTATCTTGATATTCTAAGATAATGCTATTTCTTTCAGCTTCTCTGATTTTTTGATTAATCACTTGTTTAGCTGTACTTGTGGCAACACGTCCAAAATCTTTTGGTGTGACTTCTTTTTCGATGGTTTCTCCTACATTTATAGTTGGAACCATTTCTCTTGCTTCTTCTAATAAAATTTGAGCATCTTCATTAATTTCAGGTGGAATTCTAGTAACATTACCGTCTTCATCCACTTCTTCTATTCCATCGTCGTAATCATCCACGACAACAAAATAAGAAATAACTTTTATCTCTCCCGTATCTCTATTAATATCTACTCGAACATTGGTTTTAGAATCAAAATTTTTCTTATAAGCCGTTGTAAGGGCAAGTTCCATCGCCTCTAAAACCACTTCACGACTGATATTTTTCTCTTCAACAATATGATCAAGTGCCTTTAAAAATTCTTTTGAATTCATTACTCATTACCTCTTTCTTTACTTGAAACATCTAATATGTATTCCTCTTCAATCAAATCTAATTGATCAAGAATAGGATTAATTAAATTGGTCGCCTCAACAATAGTATCTAAATCTATACCATTGACTTTATCCAACACAATTTTTAAAAAATTATAATGACTAGATTTTTCATAAGTCACCTCATCAACCACAATTTCTAACTTTTCTAATTCCTTTTCTATCGTCTCTTTTATCGTTTCTAATATGTTTTCCATGCCTCACCTCAATAATAAAAGTGGGATTTTTCTGCCCACTTAAATCTGTTAAAAGTATTTTAACATAAAAGATGTCAAAAAAAAAGAGAAAATTTTAGCTAATTTTCAATCTTTTACGTCTTATATTTTCAAAAAAATAAGCATCAGATATAAAGAGTTCTGGATTCATAGAATCCTCTTCACACTCAATGAATTGTTTACTAAATTGAATAATTCCTAAACCATTAGCCATCGCAAGAAGACAATCAATAATAGCTTCATCTTTAATTAACCAAAAATGATTTCTCATCATTTTTAAATCATTATAAGTAAAATTTGAGGCAATAGAAAGTTGATTTAATAAGTGACAAATTTCTGGAAAAAACCTTTCAAGTTTTCCTTTATTAAAAGCAATCGTTTCCTCTCGATTACAACCATAACAAATTTCTTCATTGATAGAACAAGCTAGACATTTTTCATAAAGAGATAGGACTAAATTAGAAAATTGCTCTTCCCTATTTAAAACTTTTTCTTTTTTCTTTACTTTAGAAAACATAGAATTTTTTAAAATAAAAAATTTTTTATAAAAAGTATCCATTAAAGATGGCTTTTTTTCTTGACATGAGGAAGTTTTTTCAACAACTTTCTTATCAATTAAATTTAATTGAACCTCTTTTGAACAAGGATTCAATGTTAATTTAGGATTATTGTAATCTCTATTTTCACCTTTTAACGTCTCAGCAAAATCAAGAATACCAAGAGCATTAGCCATAGCGAATAACTGGTCAATGACAGACTCATCTTCTTTAAGCCACTTAAATCGATTCCCCATCACTTTTAAATCTTCAAAAGAAAAAGAATCTTTATTAATAGATAGCCAATTTAATATTTTTAAAACTTCATCAGAAACTTTAGTTAATCGATTCTTATTAAAAAATATTGAACAATAGCGATTTTTTCCTAAGCAAATATCTTCCTCATTCGTTTTAGCAAGAGCACTTTCATAAAGAGAATGAATATAAAAAGACAATTGTCTTTCTTTAGCTGAAACCTTCTTAGCCTCTTTCTTTTTTAACAGATTTTCCTTTTGTAAATCAGCACAAAGTCTAAAATCAGCAGTAAAAGTTAATAAAGGGTTTCTCTTACTTTCATCATTTTCATACTGCACAAAACCACTGGCATGAGCCATTGCCAATAAATATTCCACAACATCTAAAGGCATTCTAAACCCATTTTTCAAAACTTTTAAATCATCAAAACAAAAACATTGAGCATCAATATTAAACTGATTTAAAATATAATATAATGTTTTATAAACTTGATTTAATATGCTCTTATTAAAAGCAACCCTCTTAATACGATTTTGACCATAACAAACGTCATTATCTTCCTTTTCAGTAACACATTTTTTATATAAATCGATAATTTTTGAAACAAGAAGACTTTCTTCACTCATTCGACTTGTAGTACCATGAATAAGTGATAAATCTATATCTTCAAATAAAACAGAATCCATAACTAATTCAGGGTTCAGAGCATCTTCAGAATTCCACTTTTGTTTTTCCTTTTTAAAACTTATAAAGCCTGTTGCCGTTCCAAGAGCAAGCAAATCATCAAAAGGCCACAAATGACCAGTTCGACAATAAAATTCAACCTTTTTTAAATCATTAAAACATATATTCATTTGATCAGAAGCTATTTTTTTAAACAATTGATAAAGTTTCACCGAATTTTCTTCCAATATTTTTTTTGAAAAAGCCACTTTACCTATCCTCGCTTCTCCAAAACAAAGATTCTCTTTTGGGTAATCTTTTATATATTCATTAGGAATATATGCCTCAAAATATAGTTGATAAAAAAATGTTTTTAACTCTTCATTTCCCATCCCATAACATCCCCTTCTTTTAATTAAAAGATATTTTAACACATTTAACGATTAATGTAAACTTTAAACTAAAAAATTTTGTTTAGTAAGATCATTGCCATCAATAACAAATTATGATATATTTTTAATGGTGATTGTATGGAAAACATAAAAAAAAATTGGTATTTATACTTAATAATTATAATGGCCATATTTTTCGGAGCTTTTTTAGTTTACAAATTTGCTTTTAGTGAAAAAATAGCGGACTCAAAACTCATAAACATTAAAGTTGCTGACTTAGAAACAAAAATTTCGAACAAAGAAACATTTATTTTAGTCATAAGTCAAACAGGTTGCTCTCATTGTGAACAATATTTACCTGAGCTGGATCGAACTTTAAAAGAAATTAATCTTGAAGCCAACGTATTAAACATCACAAATTTAACAACCGATGAAAAAATAACATTATCAAAATACGCCAACTTCTCTGGTACGCCAACCACTTTATTTTTTACAGAAGGAGAAGAAAAAACCAGTTTAAATCGAATTGTTGGTTATGCCTCTAAAGCCAAAATAAAAGAAAGATTGACATCTTTGGGGTACATAAAATGAATCAACCAAAACAGTTTTTTAAAGGAATGCTTTATACCTTAACTTTAGGAATGCTTTATTTATTGATATGTCCAGCTATTCTAGCATTAATTCTAAAAGATTTTTTACTTAGCGACAATTTTTGGATTTCCAATATAGCTTATTTAGTACTTTATCTTATTACCTTCGGTATTATTTTTCTTATTATAAGAAAAGAGATTATAAAACAATTTAAAGAATTTTTAAAAAAACCAAAAGAAATTATAAATAAGGGGTTAAGTTGTTGGGGTTATGGCTTACTGGTTATGATTGTTTCCAATTTATTTATTTCATCTTTTGTCAATAATATATCGGTAAATGAACAAATGGCCAGAGAATCTTTATTTGAATTTCCAATTTACGCGATACCTGTAACCATTCTAATTGGTCCTTTTCTAGAAGAAATCATTTTTCGTTTTGCCCTTCGTAAATCCTTCAACAAAAAAACGGTCTATGCTTTAACCAGTGCTTTCATTTTTGGTTTATTACATGTTCTTACCGCCATTGACGAATATACAATAGCCAATTTATTAAATCATTGGAAAGAATTTCTTTTTATTATCCCTTATGGTTCTTTAGGCTATTTTTTTGCTAAAGCTTATTATGAAACCGACAACATTTTTTCATCCATTATTCCTCATGTTTTACATAATTCCTTATCAGTAGCGTTAGTTTTATTATCAAGCTTTCTTCTAGGAGGTTAAAGTGAAAGAGAATGAAATCGTTCCAAAAAAAAGATGGAAAAAGATTCTTCTTTTTTTAATTCTTTTTATTCTAGGCTTTTATTTATACATCCGTTATGTTGAACCTAATTGGATAACCGTTCAAGAACAAGCCATCTATGATGAAAACCTTCCCTCTTCGTTTGACGGTCTAAAAATCACACATTTCTCAGATATTTTATATGGTGAAACCATCGATGCCCAAAACATTGCTAAAATTGTCGCAAAAATAAATGAATTAAACTCCGATATTGTCTTGTTTTCCGGTGATTTATTTAATGACACATATCAACTAAACGACCAAGACATCGAACAATTAAAAGAAAATTTTAAAAACATTCATGCAAATATAAAAAAATACGCGGTTATTGGAGATAATGACGTCATTAACAAAGACCTTTATCTAGAAATATTAGAATTTTCTAATTTTGTAGTATTAGACAATCAAAACGATTTACTTTATTATGATGGAAATGACCCTATTTTATTTGTGGGAACTTCATCCATCAAAGAAAATCTTTTAGATATTGAAAAAGCAAGTGTTAGAGAAAATGAACCATCAAATCAATATTTCACCATTTGGTTAAGTCATGAACCAACCATCCTTAACCAAAATATAACCCCAAATATTATTTTTGCTGGACACACCTTAAAAGGTTTAACAACACTGCCATTTAAAGGTTTTCTTTTAAATCAAGAAGAAATTAATGAATTTACGAAAAATCAATATAAAAAAAATAATACAAAGATGTATATTACAAGTGGTTTAGGAACCTATAAAATCCCTATAAGATTTTTAAATCGACCCACCATTAACTTTTATCGTCTTTACAAACATTAGAAAAAGGATTGGCATTTAATCCTTTTTTTCATTAATTAAATCACTCAAAGTTAAAATTTTTAACCCTTTAAACTGTATTTCTTTCAAAAGAAGTTTTACATTTTCTAAAGACGTATTCTCTTTAATTAAAATAATGGCACCACTTTCTAAATTTTTCTTAATCTCGATAAAATTTGAATTATTTAAAGACATAGTCTCCGCAACCAAATACTTTTTATTTTTTACACAAAAATCTTTCTCCATAATATTTACATAGCATATATTTGTATTCAAATTATTCTTATTCAAAAGACTTTCCGTATTTTTGTAAGTTTCTTTATCAATATTAATCTGTTCAAAAAAACTATTCTTATCAAAATTTGATTCATTAATAAAAATCGAAGCTTGAATTTTTTGGTTAAGAAAATAATCTTTCACAAGTGGATTGTCCTCAATTAAAAAGCTTATCGCATTCTTTTTCTTATTTCCTTTTGTAATAATTTTATCTTTATGATCTTCCAAGGACACTTCAGGCTTCACATCATCAAAAACAAGATAATATTCATTAAAGATTCCAAAAGATTTCATATTAACATAACTTTTAGTTTTGTTGATCATTCTTCCCATAATTCCCGGAGTAATCCCCTCTCCTTCAATGGTTGCATTTACTGGAGATTCTAAATAATTATTCTCAATTTGATTAATACTTTGCATAATTGGACTCTTATTTTGCATAATTACCGCAATTTTTTCTGTATAATAAAAACTAAAAACCATGATGCCCAAAAGTCCAAGAGACTTATAAAAATTTTTCATTAAAGAATCACCTAAATAACTATATGAAAAAGGACTGTTTTTTTTCATCATTTTAAAAAAATTTTTCTAACTTTCCTCTACAGTTTTTAAAGAATTTTTATTACTAGAAATAAAAGTGATTTTTTCAGCTATAACTTCCATAAGATACTTTTTTTCTTCAGGCTCCACTTCATAACTTCTGGTTTGCAAACGTCCTTTAATGCCTAAAACATCTCCTGTGTGACAATAAGAAAAAGTATTCAGAGCAACATTATTCCATAAAACACATCGAATAAAATCCGCTTCATAAATGCCTTCACTATTTTTATAAGGACGATTGACCGCAAGAGTAATAACACTTCTTTTTTTATCTTTTTCAGTAGTAATCACTTCTGGTTCTTGACAAAGTCGCCCCACCAACAGAACTTGATTCATTTTTACCTCCTTTCCCTTGCACTATAGCAAAAGAAAAAAATGGAAGCAAACCACCAATTTTATAAAATAATCAACGAAATAGCAAAAATAGAAGTTCAAAACTTAAAAACAACCGTACAAAAATGCTCTTTTATCCTTTCATAAAATTAAAAAGATAAAATTTTAAAAACATGAAAAAATTTCTTGACATAATTGTTAACTTATTTATTCTTTCACCAAACGATTCAATTCCACCGCATATTCCATAGGTAATTCCCGTTTAAAATCAGAAATAAAGCCCGTTATAATTAATTCTTTAGCACGCTCTTCCGTAAGTCCATGACTCATTAAATAAAACAAAACCTCTTGATCTAATTTAGAAACCGTGGCCTCATGAGAAAGACGTGAAGAATTATTTTCTACAACATTAGTAGGAAACGTATCGCTTTTTGCCTCATCATCTAATAAAATGGTATCACATTTAACCTCCGCAAGACTATCACTTGCCCCCTTAGTAATACGCGTCGTCCCCCTATAGTTAGCGGTACCTTTAGAAGCAATGGATTTACTAATAATATGACTTTTAGTATGTTTTCCCAAATGAATCATTTTAGCTCCAGCGTCTAACACTTGATTTTCTTTCGCATACGCAACACTAATCGAATTTCCTATAGCATAATCACCTTTTAGAACACAACAAGGATACTTCATCGTCACTTTACTTCCGATATTCCCATCAATCCATTCCATTTTAGCATGATCTTCTACTAAAGCCCTTTTAGTCACCAAATTATAAACATCCGTACTCCAATTTTGAATCGTTGAATAACGCATGGAGGCACCACTCTTAACAAAAATCTCAACAACCCCCGCATGCAAAGATGAACTAGAATAACTCTTAGCCGTACAACCTTCTATATATTCCAAAGAAGCCTCTTCATCAACAATAATAAGTGTCCTTTCAAATTGACCCAAACTTTCTGTATCAATACGAAAATAACTTTGCAAAGGCCGGTCCAAAACCGTTCCTTTAGGAATATAAATAAAACTTCCTCCACTCCAAACCGCTCCATTCAAAGCCGTAAATTGATTCTCATCATACTTAACGAGTGTATTAAAATACTGTTTAAATAAATCGGGATAAGCCTTTAAAGCTTCATCCGTACTTAAAAAAACAATAGCTTTATCCGTATTTTGTTTATGATAAATCACTTCACTTTCGTATTGGTTAGTTACGCCATCTAAATACTTTTCTTCCGCATCAATAACCCCTAAGTGACAAAACGTATTTCGAACTTTTTCTTGAACATTTTTCCAATCACTCGTATGCTTTTTCTCTTCATTTTTATAATATAAAATCTCATCAAAAGAAAAATCAAGTTTAGGTCCAAAATTCGGCGACTCTAATTCTAAAAATTTTTCAAAAGACTTTAAACGAAAATCCAGCATCCATTTTGGCTCTTCTTTTAACGTCGAAAGCTCAATAATAAACTCCTTAGATAATTTTTTTTTCATAAACATCACTAAAGAAATTATACATCAAAAATTTTATAGACACAATAAAACAAAAAAAAGAAGCTTAGTTATCTTGCTTCTACGATTAATTTAATTGCTGTTTTCTGTTCGCCGTTAATACTAATATCACTAAAAGCCGGAATAACAATTAAATTCTCACCACTTGGGGCCACAAATCCTCTGGCTATAGCTACCGCTTTAATCGCTTGATTTAAACTTCCAGCACCAATCGTTTGAATTTCAACCATTTTGCTTTCTCTTATAATATTAGCGATTGCACCAGCTACTTTACTGGGATTCGATTTTGACGATACTTTTAATATTTCCATATTTCCTCCTCATATAGTAGATTATATGTTAGATAAAAAAAAAGAGAACTTTTATTTTAATAAAAAATAAGATATAATCTTTTTAAGAAGATAGAGTTATCTTTATTATAAATAGAAGTGAGGTGTTTATAGTGAAAAAATATGGAATGTGTTTGTTACTTTGTGTATTATTAATAGGCATAACGGGTTGTGGTGAAAAGAAATTAACTTGCACGATTAAAGATGAAGAAGCTAATGCCAAAATGGAAGGTTCTTGGGTAATTACATATAAAGACGATAAAGTTTTAAAAGCAACAAATAAAAATGTAATGGAAGCTGAAAAAGAAACCATTGCCCTTTATAAAAGCTTTATCGAAAATGAATTTGATGAAACATTCAAAGACATTAAAGGGTTTAAAATCGACTTAAAACAAGAAAGCGATACCAAATATCGTTATGAAATGTCTTTTGACTTTAATAAGTTAGACTTTGATGAATTATCAAACAAACTAGGTGAAAATAATTTAAATTTATCTAAAGATATATCTTTAGAACAATTTAAGAAAAACATAACCGATCAAGGCTTTACTTGTGAATAAAACGAACCATAAAACGGTTCGTTTTTTAAGACTCTTCAATAAAATTTTTACTTTTATGGGGCTCTTCTCTTAATAAATCTCGAAAATCTTGTTGTCTTAAAGCTTCGTAGACCATAATAGCCACCGAATTTGAAAGATTTAAAGCTCGTACATTACGAGTCATAGGCATCCTCATACAATGATCTATATAAGGTTTTAAAATATGAGGTGGAATCCCCGTACTTTCTTTTCCAAAGAAGAAATAAATCGCTTCATTTTTATCACTATAATCAAAACTAGTATGAGGTTTGTGACCATATCTTGTTAAAAAATAGTAAGTCCCCTTATTTTGACTAAAAAAATCTTCAATATTTTCATAAACTTGATAATCACAATATCCAATATAATTCACACCACTTCTTTTAATAGACTTTTCATCTAAAGAAAAACCTAAAGGTTTAATTAAATGTAATTTAGTATTCGTCGCGACACAAGTTCGCATGATATTTCCTGTATTACCCGGAATCTCGGGTTCAAATAAAACAACATGAATCATAATTTTCGCCTCTTTACCTAACTAATCATAGAATAGATTCTTCTTTTCGTCAAGAAATAGTTATTCGCCTTTACCCTTCTTTATAGTCTTCATACACTAATATAAGGAGGAAGAAAAATGTTGTTTGAAAATAATGATTTCGATTTTGATTTATTAAATTTATCTGGCTTAAATCTCGATAATAGCCAACTATTTTTTAATAATCAAAATCAATACAAAGAGATGAATTCAAATAGACTGTATAGTAGTAAAGAAGGATTTTTAAGAGGCAATATGTGGGTAAATGAATACGTCCCTTATAAAGGAATGAACTACGTAAATTTAGTTCCAACATGTGAAAGAGAGGCGCTTCTTTACAAAATAATGGAAATTGATTTTGCCATTAACGACTTGAATTTATATTTAGATTTACATCCTGAAGATTACGAAATTTACGATAAATTTAAAAAATATGTTACGGAATGCATTCGTTTAAAAGACGACTATTCAAAAAAATATGGACCCCTATCATTAGAAGAAACCACAAAAGAAAAATACAATTGGATAAACAATCCATGGCCATGGGATAAAACAGGAGGTAATATGTATGTTTAAATATATGAAAACTTTAAACTATCCAGTTAATATTAAAAAGAAAGATTTAAAAATGGCTAGATATTTATTGACTCAATTTGGTGGAGCCAACTCTGAACTTGCAGCATCCTTAAGATATTTTAGTCAAAAATTTAGCATGCCTGATGAAAAAGGAAAAGCGTTGTTAAATGATATTGCTACCGAAGAACTTGGACATGTTGAAATGATTGCTACTATGGTAAAACAATTAACAGAAGGAGCCACTCCAGAAGAAATGAAAAATGCTGGTCTTGGAGACATTTATAGTGAACATGGTATGGGTCTTTATCCTACGAACGCTTCTGGGAGTCCCTTTACAGCTACTTATTTTGCAGTAACTGGTGACGTTTTAGCTGATCTATCTGAAGACATGGCCGCCGAACAAAAAGCACGAGCTGTTTACGAAAATCTTATAAATTTAGCAACAGATAAGGATGTCATTGGTCCATTACTATTTTTAAGACAAAGAGAAATTATTCATTTTAACCGCTTTAATGAACTTTATAAATATTACAAGAAAAAAGGATATTAAAAAAGAGAATCTCATTTCTGAGGCTACTGAAAAAGTCAGAAATTTCATTAGAATGAAAAATCTGATTTTTTTATTTCCCACTAAAGTATATAAAAAGTTCTAAACCAAAGTATCCTTCCCCATTTTTAATATATATATGCTAAAAAATAGGGATTTGATTTCCGTATAATTTAAACCGTAAAAAAAAGACTACTTTTTCAGCAATCTCTCATTTCTCTTTTTATTTTTTCAAAAGGGCCATTGCAACAATAAAACCTATGTTCAAAATCACAACTAATAAAACTGCAACATCAATATACCCTGCTTTTTTAAGCTTTCTAGTAAAATCACCCTCTACTATATTTTCTGCTGGTTTCTCTAAACGCTCTTTCAACTCATTTAAAACCTTTTCTTCGTGAGTCGTTTTCTCTGGCTTATCCAGTAAACTCATAACATTTTGAGTATGTTCAGAGGCCACTTTTTCTGAAGAGACTGGCGCCAAACCTACTTCGTCTAATTCATTTTGATTTTCTATAAATCTTT
Source organism: uncultured Bacilli bacterium (assembly GCA_910583945.1). GTDB lineage: Bacteria > Bacillota_I > Bacilli_A > RF39 > UBA660 > MGBC108787. Next base: position 566 of record CAJTYF010000034.1, on the reverse strand, counting down.
CATAAATATCTATCTTTAAACTTTCATCAGGGGCTAAATTTTCTTTTGCAATAAGAATTTTATATTCTTCTGGAGTAATAATATCATTTATATTTAAAGTCTTGTTATATTTCTTTTCTTCAAAATTAATTATATTATCTGTATTCATATTCGTTATACCTCCTAACTTTTTCTTTCAATTGTTTTTCTTTTATCAAAATGGAATGGATATGTACCTTAATAATTTTATAAAGAAGTTCACTCGTCATCGTATCAATACTATAAAAAATATTAGGATTCTTTAAAATGTCTTGCATGTAAATTTCACTAATATCTAACTTATTATTTTTATAAAACAAATAATGTCCATCCGTTTCAATATCTTGTAATTTCGGATTTTTTTTCTTCCAAGATGCCACATAAGCAGCATTAATCTTACAATTATCATTGCTGCCCATAATACAGTCCTCCTCTATTATTACAATACCAATTATAGCAAAAGGAAACAAATATTTCAATAACTTAAGAAAAGATCAGAGAAAAAGAGTAAAAAATTCTTCGCAATAAAAAAGAGACAAAAAGGATAC
>CAJTYF010000033.1 GCA_910583945.1 uncultured Bacilli bacterium | reverse complement strand
AATTTTTTTGATTCCTTATTAAAGCCCCGAAATCTTGTTACGGGGTAGTTTACAAAATAAAATTAGATATTTGTCATATTCCGTTGGTCTTAGAAATTTTAGACATTCATATTTGGCGTATGGAGGAACAAAAAAATTATATGTTATTAAAAATTAAAGTTTCTAAAAATGTGACAAGAAAAAATTATGATCATTTAAAGCAACAAATAAAGGAAAAAATGGGAGAATATTGTGTTCATTCTTCAACGATTGAAATAGAATATGAAGAAAGTAGTTCTAATTAAACAGTATTTTTAATAGATTTATAGAGAGTAGAAATTTAGTCTATTCTGTGTTATAATTTTTATCGTCAAGAGGTGAAAAAATTGACAAAGAAAAATGCGGATGAATTTGACAGTATTGTTAAAGATATTATAAATAATCAAGATTTTTGTGAATTAGATAATGAACTTCATCATGGTATTTCTAGATATGGTCATTCTCTTAGGGTTGCTAAGGGGGTTTATCAAATGACTAAAAAACTTCATTTAAATTATGTAGAAGCTACTCGAGCCGCTTTGTTGCATGATTTTTATTTTAGTTATCAATTAGAAGAAAACGGAGAATTTAAAAATTTATTAGAACATCAAAGCGTTGCTTATCTTAATGCTAGTAAATATTACCAATTGAGTGCTTTACAAAAGAATATGATTGAATCCCATATGTTTCCTTTATGTAGAGTTTTTCCTAAATATAAAGAAAGTTTTTGTTTAACAGCGGTTGATAAAGTGGTGGCCCTTTATGAACAGAATCGTTATAAAATGGGTATGAAATTAGGGGTTTATCTATTGTTTATTTTTAATATGCTGACGTTACAAAAATAGGATGAAAATTCTATTTTTTTTATAAAAAATTTTTAGAAGGACATATTATAAATGGTGGTAGAAATGAAAAAGTTTCTTTTTTGTCTGGTGATTGTTCTCGGTGTATATTTTATCAAGACCGAACATATCTTTAAACGGAATAGTGAGGAGAATGTTATGAAAGAAGAAACATCTAGGACGTTAACTGAAGCTTTAGAAAGTACGTTTTTTATTTCTAAATATCAAGAGGAATATAAGAAAATTAACTACTATGAAGAAGAAAATTTTATAGAAACCATTAATTGTTTTTTAGATTTGGGATATAGTTCAGAAGAAATTAATGCTATTTATGATTTTTTAACTCTTCAAAATCGAGAAAAATTAGTTGCTTTACCTAAACTTGATTTGAAAGTGTATTATACCATTCCTAATTTTGAAGTGGATAAATTAGAACGCTATGAAAATTATCAGAAAGCACACCATTTAGCCCTAAATGAAGCCGTATTAAAAGTAAATATTGGGTTAGATCATGATTTTTATAGTACAATTGAAGAAGTAGAAAACCCCGAATCTTATGTGGTGTTAGTGAATAAATATCGTTCTTTAGGTCAATACGTGCCTACAGATTTAGTTCCTTTAAGTTATGATTCTAAATATCAATTAAGAGAGAAGGCCCGAGATGCTTTTGAAAAGTTAGTCAGTCAAGCTTTAGTAGAGAATGTTTTTTTAAGACCCTATAGTGCTTATCGTTCTTTTGATTATCAAAATTCATTATATAACACTTACGTGAATCGTGATGGAAAAGAAGTTGCTGATAGTTATTCCGCTCGTCCAGGACATAGTGAACATCAAACGGGCTTAGCGGTAGATGTTTGGAGTCGTGATTATAATTTTATCACAGAAGCGGATGCCAAATGGTTAAAAGAGCATTCTTATCAATATGGTTTTATTGTTCGTTATACAAAAGAAAATCAAGCTATTACAGGGTATATTGAGGAACCTTGGCATTTAAGATACGTTGGTGAACATGTGGCCTCAACTCTGTATCAACAAGGAATTACTTTTGATGAATATTATGATTTGTATTTAAAATAAGTGTTAAATTTTAGATTTAAACATATTTTTAATTAGGTGATTGGTTTTGAAAAGAATAGGTTTAGGTTTGTTTTTATTTTTGGCGTTTTGGGGGTCGGTTCAAGCTGAGGATTTAAGTCCAAATTCGGAAAGTGCTATTTTGCTTGAAGTGTCTACAGGAAAAGTTATTTATGAAAAAAATTCGAATGCTAAATTAGAGCCAGCAAGTATGACTAAAGTAATGAGTATGCTCCTTATTATGGAAGCTATTGATGATCATAAACTGAGCTTAGATGATGACGTGGTGATTAGCAATAATGCTTCAAGTATGGGAGGAAGTCAAATTTTTTTACAAACTGGTGAAAAGTATAAAGTGCGAGAGCTTTTAAAAGGCATTGCAATTGCCAGTGGAAATGATGCGGTGGTGGCGATGGCGGAAAAGGTGAGTGGAAGTGTTTCCGCTTTTGTGGAAGCGATGAATAATAAGGCGAAAGCTTTAGGGCTTACAAATACCCATTTTGATAATCCACATGGTCTTCATAGCGAAAATCATTACACAACAGCCAGAGATATGAGTGTGATGGCTCGAGAATTGTTAAAACATGAAACCATTTTAGAATTTACAAGTATTTATGAAGATTATTTGAAAAAACCAGATGGTTCCAGTGTCTGGCTTGTTAATACAAATAAATTGGTTCGTTTTTATGAAGGGGTAGATGGGTTAAAAACTGGATTTACAAGTGAAGCGGGATACTGTATTACCACTACCGCTAAAAGAAACAATATGCGTTTATTGTCGGTTGTAATGAAAGCGGAAACAACCGATTTAAGAAGTAAGGATACTGTGAATCTGTTAAATTATGGTTTTAATACTTATAAAATTCATCCTATTTTAACTAAAGAAGAAAATTTAGGAGATGTTCATATTATTAAAGGCGAAAAATTAAAGACGCGTGTTTATTTAAAAGAAGATGTCAATTTATTAGGAAAAGTGAGTGATGGCAATCCTAACTATCATTATAATGTAATCATTGAAGAAGTCAAAGCTCCAGTTCAAGAAAATAGTGTTGTAGGAAAAGTGGAAATTTTAGACCAAGATAATCATTTGGTACAAGAAGCGGATTTAATTATAAAAGAAGAGATCACCAAAGCTTCTTTCTTCACTACTTTTAAAAGAGTTTTGAGTGTTTTTACACAAGGTTTTATGGTATAAAATTTACTAATTGTTTACATAAAATGATGTGAAAATAGGGAAAATAAATCGTCAAGTGATATAATACTTTTAAGAGAGGGTAAGTTATGGCAAAGATTCAAAATAATGTACAGAATAAAAGAAAAATAAAAAAATTTTTTAGATATTTACCAGTTTGTTTATTATTAGTTTCCATTGTTACTTTAGGTTTTTTACATTTTTTAAATGTCTTGCCTTTTAATTATTTTTTATTAATTGCTTTTGTTTTTCTTCTCTTTGATGGATTGATGTTTTATTTGATTTTAGGGCATGGTTGGAAGAAACGGCTTTTGGGAACCATTTTGTCTTTTGTTAAGATGATTGCTATGTTTGTTCTTCTTCTTTTTTCTTTTGATACCTTTGATTTTTTAGATAAAATAAAAAGCGATAATTATAAGACTGAAAACTATAGTGTGATTGTTTTGAAGGGAAGTTCTTACGATAAAATTAAAACGTTGAAAAATCAAACGATTGGTCTTTTAAAAGGGGATGACGATCAAGGGCTTGTTTTAGCAAAAGAACATTTAGAAAAGAAAGTTACAGGGCAATATGTTGAAAAAGAGGATTTAGATGGTTTGGTGGAAGCTTTGGTTTCTAAAAAAGTAGAGGCAATATTAATTGAAGATTCTGAAAAAAGTATTTTGGAAGAAGAACATGAAGAGTTTTTGGGTTTAGAAAAAGTAGTTTACCAATTTTCCCTTGATATTCCTATTCAAGATGATTTAGTAAAACAAGTAGATATTACAACTCATCCTTTTAATGTCTTTATTTCAGGGATTGATTCTTATGGAAAAATTAGTAGTGTTTCAAGAAGTGATGTGAATATGGTTTTAACCATTAATCCAACTACGAATAAAGTTCTTGTTACGAGTATTCCAAGAGATTATTATGTTAAGCTTCATGGTATTGATACGCAATATAAAGATAAGTTAACTCATGCGGGGATTCATGGTATTGATACTTCTGTTAAAACGGTTGAAGATTTACTAGAGATTGACATTAATTATTATGTAAAGATTAATTTTACTTCTTTAGTCACGCTTGTGGATAAATTAGGAGGGATTGATGTTACACTTGATAAGCCTTTTAGAGCTTTTTATGATGAGGATGGAACGATTGTCAATTATTCTTTTAAAAAGGGAAAAAATCATTTAAATGGAAAACAAGCTCTTGCTTTTGCTAGAGAACGGAAAAGTTTGGCTAGAGGGGATGTCGCACGAGCGGAACATCAACAATTAATCATAGAAGGGTTATTTGATAAGATTTTATCTAAAAATATTATTACAAAATATAGTGATTTGTTAAATGCTTTAGAAGGAAAATTTGTTACGAATATGGGCACTCAAAATATTACAACTTTGGTTAAGTATCAAATTAAGAATAATCCTAGTTGGACTATAGAAACAAATACATTGGTGGGCATTGATTCCTCACAATATACGTATTCTTATAAGAGAAAGAAATCGTATGTGATGGAACCCGATGTGAAGTCTTTAGATTATGCTAAAAATTTAATTCGAAGTCTTGCTCAAAGTTAAAGGGCTTGCTATAATAAGTTTGGAGTGAGGAATTATGAGTAAAGAGTTATTTTTAAAAAAGATTAATAAAGGAAAGATGCAACTTCTTTTTGGTATCCTTTTTGGTATTGTTACCCTTATATTGGCCGCTTATTTTGGTTTTGATGGGTATCAACAATATAAGAATGTGGTACCATTATTGGATGCTAAAAAAGGAGATTATGCTTATATTGATGTTCAGATCATGACCGATTATTTTGCAACTTCTGATTCTAAAAAAGTGGTTCGTAAATCGTATATTCTTGGAGATAAAGAAGAGTATTTGTATCTTGCGGCGATTGATGACAATGTCAGAAAAGAACTTAATGCTATTTATGATTATTCATATAGTGAGGATGAAAATGTTACAGTTCCTGAAGTGGTACGTATTAAAGGTATGGCTGAGACCATTCCTAGTGATTTACAAAAATTAGCCATTGAGGGGTACAATAAAATTATGGATGAAAAAGTGGTCAATGCAAGTAATTTTAAAGATTATTTTGGCACCCTTTATTTAGATACTTTTTCATCACCAATGAGTGGTATTTTATCTAATTTCTTCTATGTTCTTCCAACATTTATTTTTTCAGTTATCTTTTTAGTAGGTTCTTTTAATATGAAAAGGAATACCAAAAAATATAAATTAAAATATGATGAAAAATGGGAGACAATTTTACAAGAAGTAGAAGATGAGAAAACCATTCATTATGAAAAAGCAAAACTCGTTATCACTAGCAATTATGTTATGAGTTATTTCAGTGGTTTAGAGATTTTTGAAGCCAAGGAGGTCGTTTGGATTTATCCTTACGAATACCGTTATAATGGTGCTTTGACTCAAAAAAGTATTTTTGTGGTCACAGAGGATTCTAAAACCCATAAAATAGGAACCATTGGTGCTAATAAAAAGAATTTACTTTTATTTGATGAAATGTATGAAACGCTTTTAAATCACTTACCTGATGATGTATTAAGAGGTTATACGAAAGAAAATCAACAAAAAGCTCGAGAAAAGTATAAGAAATAGTAATTGAAAATGGAATTACTATTTTTTTTAGAAGTTTTGGCAACATTTGTCGAACCTGTTTAAAAAGAGCGTTTTATGTTCTATATTCGTATTGTACAGGTGATAAATATGTTTCAAATGGATTTAGAGTATAACAAAGGAATTCTGTTTGCTAGACTTAAAGGTTCTTTATCTAAAAGAGGTTCTGTTAAGTTAAATAATTATTTAGTACCCGTTATTTTAAAACATAAGATAAAATATTTAGTTTACAATTTATTTGAACTTATGGAAATTGATGAAGTTGGCATTGACGCTATTTTAAATACTAAATGTGCGATTCGTGCCAATAAAGGAAAAATCTTCTTATGTGAGGTGCCATTAGAGTTTAATAAAGATATACGAAAATTACATATTAAAGAAACCAGCAATGAATTAACGGCTTTAGAATTAATTCATGTTTAAGAGGCTTTAAGATGACAGCAAAAGAAGAAGCGATGATTAAGGAGTGTATGGGACTAGTTATTAGTCTTTCAGGACAGTTTTATGGTGTGGATAAAGAAGATTTAATTCAAGCGGGTTCTTTAGCAGTTGTAAAAGCGTTAAGAAATTATAAAAATAATTCTAAAGTAAAGTTTTCAACTTATGCTTACGATTATATTTATGGTGAAATGTTTTTGTTAGCACATAATCAAAAGCCAGTTAAAGTCAGTCGAGATTATTTGAAAGCTTATCAACTTATTGAAAAAACAAGATATGCTTTAGCTCAAAAATTGGGGTATATTCCAGATTATGATTACGTCGCCACTTATTTAGGAAAAGATGTGGCAGAAGTTTCGAATATTGTGCTTGCAGGTTCTATTATGGTGAGTAGTTTAGATCATCAAGAAGAAGATGAAAGAAGTATTTATGAAAAGGTTCCTAGTAAAGAAACTTTATCTATTGATGAAAAATTAAATTTAAAGATGTGTATGGAATCTTTAAGTGAAGAAGAACAAAAAATTATTACTTATCATTATTTTGAAGATTTACCTCAAAGAGAGATTGCAAGAAGGCTTAATATGACGCAAGTAATGGTTTCAAGGTATGAAAAAAAGGGTATTGATAAAATGAAAGAATACTATGTTTAGTGTTCTTTTTTTTAGTTTTAGTATTCTTATTGTGGTTTTTCTTGCCTTTTTAACATATAATAGCTATAATTATAGTTATGATAGAGGGGATAAATGATGATGAATAATCAAAATACTAGTGGATCGGATCGTATGTCTGAAAATAATAATTTAAATCCACAAACTAATTCAGGAAATATCAATTCTTCTGAAAGACCAAATATTAATTCCATTTTAAATGGATCAAACTCTTTAGGTAATGAATCTAGTCAAGAACAAAATAGTACTACCATATCGAATTTGGAATCTATTCCACAAACTGGAGCAGTGACTAGCACTACATCAGTTGAAACACCATCCACTGTTAATCCTATTAATAATGATGTTGTTATTCCAAAAATAGAATCTATTCCACAAACTGGAGCAGTGACTAATACTACATCAGTTGAAACACCATCCATTGTTAGTCCTATTAATAATGACGTTGCTATTCCAAAAATAGAATCTATTCCTCAGACTGAAACAGAGGGTGTTGAGATATCTGTTGAACCCTCATCTGTTGTTAGTTCTTCTAATAACGATGCCGTTAGTCCAACAGTAGAATCTATTCCTCAAACGGGAATAGAGGTTGACGATACATTGGTTGAAAAATCATCTAGCGTTGATTCTAATTTAGAAAGTCGTGTTGTAGAAAATCCAAATGTTGTTTCAAATAATCCTGCTATTGCTCAAATGAATGGAATGGTTAATGCTATTAATAGTACCGTTTCTGATAATCAAAATGTTGCGTCAAGTGTTGAGAATGAATTTAACGTTATTCCTGCACCACCTGTTTTTGAAGAAAATATAAAGAAGAAAGAAAAAGGAAATTTTGGTCAAAGATTTTTGATTATATTTTTAATTGTCATTTTAATTTTGACCATAGGATTTGGTGTGTATTATTTTTTAACTATGACTAAAACTAATTCTACAAGTTCAATAGAAACCAAAGAATTAAAGCTTGAATTAGGAACAACTCTTTCACAAAATGTTAGTAACTATGCGGATATAAAAGGGTTTAAAAGCAATAACTGTTCATTAGATTTATCTAATGTAGATGTTAGTCGAGTAAGTACTTATAAATATTATGTTACTTGTGGGGATACAAAAAAGGAAGGAACGATTATCGTTGACGATACGACCGCACCTCAGTTGGTTTTGAACGATTTGACGGTGTTACCGAATGCTCAAATAAAACCAGAAGATTTTGTAGAACAATGCATGGATGCTTCTAATTGTACTTTTAAATTTACTGCAGATTATCAAGTTATTACGAAAGAAATAGGGGAGTATGATATAGAAATTGAGGCAAGTGATGATTTTAATAATAAAACCGTATTAAATACAAAATTAATAGTTACTTTAAATGCACCAGTAAAATATATGATGTGTACATCAAAAGAAACGGTTTTAGAAAATAATGAAGCGAATTATGTGGATGCTTATAAAATTGGCATGGATGCTAATAATAATTTCTTAAATGCAACACGAATAAGTCAATTTAGTTATAATGATGAAACGAGTTATAGTCAAGCAGCTCAAAATTATGATAAAAACAATGGTATTCATAATATTATTGGAACAGAAAGTTTCTCTCCAACAACTAAAACGATTACTTTAAAATCTAATAAAGCTTTAAAAGATATTGAAAATGATTTAAATGGAACGTTAAGTAAAAATATGAGTTTATTTAGTATTTATATGGAAGGTTATGGTTATACATGTAAATAGGACAGTTTATAAACTGTCTTTTTCATTGCTAAAACAAAAGATATCTTTTATAATAAAAACAGAAATAGGGTAAGAAGTTCTATTGGTTATGAAATAAATTTAATAAGGAAGGAAAGAAGCAAATGAAAAAGATTAAATTAAAGAATGGGGGGGGGGTTATTAAGAACTAATAACCAACAAGAGAGGAAAACTAAAAAATTACTAGGAATACTAGGAATTGGATTAGTTATAGGAGTTGTAAATGTAAGAGCTATAACAAGTCATGAGGTCACGTATGAAAATCAAGGCGTCACCGAGAATTTAACTGAAACACTAGATAAATTATATCGAAAAGAATATAAAACAAGTGGAAGTGTTACGAGTACTGAAATGTTAGAAGGAAGTACCGGTTATGCTAAAGGAAAATTAGTAACGAGAAGTATTAAGAAAAAAGGAAGTACAACGTATATCCCAGGAGTCAATGATCAAGTTATCAGTAAAGGTCAATATTTAAATGAAGATTAAGTGATATTAGGAGATAATAATCTAAAATCAGAAAATATTAAAAGTGGAGTAGAAATCTTTGGAATCAGTGGAAGTATAAAAGATTATTCAGGAAAAACGTTAGAAGCAACGACTATAACAAGTGATGAGACTTATACTTATTTAAATATTCCAGATGGAATTTATAATGAAGAAAGCAAAGTGAAAGTCCGAAATAGTTCTTTAGATAAGTGGTCTTTAATTGGAACTTATGATCTTATGATAATGGAAAATATAATGGATTTACCAGTAGATTTATCTCAATTTAATGAAGTGAAGATTATTGCAAAGACAGCGAGCGGTTTATATTCTACATCCGTTATAACGTCTTTGCTTGATGAAATGGAGGTACTCATTATGGTAGGTGGAGGATTTATTTCAACCACATATGGTAGTAGTATTTATTGTATTTTATCTAAAACTAAAATAAGGTTTACGGTTCATTCTATGATTGAAGATAAAGTGCAAGTGAAGGGAATGTTTTATGTATATGTAAAATAAGATAAAGCTTGTGTAAATTTTGAAAAGTTAGAATATTATTGCTAGCTTTTTTTGTTTACAAGTAGATTTATTGTTTACATCGATATAAAAAGAGAAAGTTAAGTAGTTCGTAACAATTAAAAATGATAAATGTAAATCATTTTAGTCTATTTTGATTTAAAAAAGAAACCTTAGGTTTCTTTTAATAATTTTGCATGGATTACTAAACGATTCGTATGATTAGAACATGTTGATAAAGTGATGATTTTGTCATCTGGTTGAATGTCTACATTGAAGTCATGAATACTTCTATTTTTTAACATATTTGAAAATTCAATAAATTCCTCATCATCAGCAAAATAAGTTTTTAAGTAGTCACTTGTTTTGGGAATAATATAAATTGAAAAGATTTGGTATTTATTACTCTCATATAAGTTATCGTAAGAAATAATTTGATTTTCAGGGTTTTCATACCAAGATTTTTTTGTGGCATTTGCAAGTGTTCCAAACATAACGCCACTATAGTACATATTATGACCGAAAATAATAGTGTTTTTGTCTAAATTTTCTTTAGCATTACGATAATCCATATAAATCCACCCATTTTTGTCTTTTTCTTTATATAAATTATGCTGAAGATAAAAGTCGTTGTCTAGAGATTGAACGACTGGATAGTCTACATTGGTATTGTTTACTTTTAACCATCCTACGACGTCTGGATTTATACTAAGAACTGATAAAATATAATTATTTAAAATTTCTTTGTCTTGTTCTGTTGAAGGAAGAGAAAGATTTTCATTTTTCTTTTCTTCAATAACATCTTTAATGTTTTCTTGGATTTCATTTACTTGTTTTAATGCCATATAATTACTAATACTAATGTAACTTATAATACTTACAACTAAAAATGACATGATTAAGCCACATATTTTTAAGGTATTCACTATAATTTGAGCAAAAATATTTTCTTTCAAATATTCTTTTGAATAAACTAATTCAATTTTAATTTTCTTCTTTTTCTTTTTTAATTTTCGATTTACTTTTTTTAAATAATCTATGGTTTTGTAATTCTTTATAGTATCATATAAAAGAATGCGAATGTTTTTTAATTTATTTTCGGTTAGTATTTTTATGACGGTTTCTAAATCGTCTTTGTTAAAGGTGTCTATATGGATGTTTTTTAAATATTTATTAATATTGGCGAATGCTAAAAAGTCGTCTTTATCTTCAGCGGATAAAAGTTGATCAATTCGAATGTTCATTTTGTAGAATATTTTTGAATAATTGGTTAAGTTATTACTTTGCATGAAATGACTGGTATAAAATATTTCTGTTCTTGATTCGGAGCGAATGCCAACTTTATCAAATAATTCAACCATATAGGTTTGAATATTATAGGCTTCAATATAATTAATGTTTTTGTTTTCTATAATTTTTTCATAAACAGCAAAAGGTAGAACTTGATTTTCTCGTATACATAGGGCGGTGATATAAGAATTTTTTTTAAATAAATCACATAAAAATAAAGCTAAATCATTTGATTCTAAGCTTGCACGATATACATTTTTTTCGCGACATAATTCTGTAATAAAAACACTTACAACTTTTTCATTTTCTAAAATATATTTTTTGGTGAAAGTTAGGTCATTATCTGTGATGACGTTGGTGTAATCTAGTTCTATTTCAGGAAGTTCTTCATCAGTGGTTGTTGTAAAACTGATGGAATCGTTGTTAATAAAAATTTGAATTTTTTCCAAAATCATCACCACCTTTTATCTTTACTCTATTATCATAACACAATTTTACATATTTTTATAAAAAAATATAGCTTTTGTGAATTTTTATGTTATAATTAAGACATAATAATAGTAGAAAGAGGTATATAAAATGAAAAAGTTTATAGGTTTAATTGTTTTAGCCATAATGGTTGTTTTACCAAATCATACAAAGGCAGCTCAATATGAGTTTGCGATTTCTTGTCCTACAAAAGCTAATGGACAGCTAGATGTAAAATGGGATGAAACAGGTTTGGCAGGTGCTGTTCAATGTTCATTAATGTTAAAAATGTCAAGTGGAACGACATTAAGTGAGATGAAGGCTACTTTTACTCCAGCAGATCCAAAAATTGTTTCTCTACATTCAGTGAGTGGAAGTGGATCATGGAATGCAACTTTTAATAAGAATAGCGCTGGAACAGCTTATGATGTTGTATTAAAATCATCTACTCCAGTTACTGGAACAGGCACAGAAATGGAGCTTGCAAAAGTTATTGTTGATATTAAAAAAGCAAGACCAACTGATAATTGTGATTTTACTGTAACACCTTGTATTGGAAGCGATTGTTTTGATAAAATTATTGTGGAAGAAAAGAATACTTGTAAAATAGTAAATGGTCAATATTATGGTAAAAATGGGACAATTGTCACAGAAGAACAATATACAGCTGAATGTGCTAATAATCCTCAAACAGGAAGTTTTGTGCCCTACATGGTTATTTTTGCGGGAATTGTTTTAACGACAGTTGTTTATATTGTTTCAAGAAAAAATACCAAATTATATAAGATTTAGTTTTTAAGAACTTCCGTTGGAAGTTTTTTTAATGCTTTTTTTTATAAGGTATGTTAATATTGTAAATAATTAAAAGAAGGTTTTATCTATGATTATAAAGAATTTATCTTTTTCTTATCAACTTCAAGAAATCTTTAAAGAGGTTTCTTTGGCATTCAAAGAAAATGATCATGTCGGTATTATTGGTGTAAATGGTGCTGGAAAATCTACTTTTTTTAAATTGATTTTAGGAGAATTAATGCCCGATGAGGGTAAAATTATTTTAAAGAAAGATACAAAAGTTGGTTTTCTTCCACAAGTGATTGGTGATACGATTCCTAATATGGATGTATCTGTTTTTGATTATTTATTAGAGGGAAGACCAATAAAAAAACTTGAAGAAGAACTTGAAGCGACTTATTTAAAAATAAGTGTCGAAACCGATGAGAAGAAATTGAGTCCTTTAATGAAACGAATCAGTTGGTTACAAGAAAGATTGGATTATTACGATGTTTATGAAGCTTCTAATATTCTTTTTAAAATTATAGAAGGCATGCAGATGGATAGTGCTTTACTTGATCAGCCTTTAAAATATTTATCAGGAGGGCAAAAAAGTAAAGTCGCTTTTGCTCGACTTCTTTATTCTAAATCGGAAATTTTGCTTCTTGATGAACCGACTAATCATTTAGACCAAGATAGTAAGACATTTATTGTTCAGTATTTAAAGAAATATCATGGTTTAGTGTTAATTATTTCTCACGATATTGAGTTTTTAAATGAAGTGACAACAAGTACCCTTTATTTAGATAAGACAACCCATTCTATGGAACTTTTTCCTGGGAGTTATGAAAAATATTTAAGAATTAGAAATGAAAGACAAAAAACAGAAGAACGTCTTTTAGATAAACAATTACGAGAAGAAGAGAAGTTAAAAAAGATTATTGCTAAATATATTGGGGGAAATGAAAAAAAAGCGCGGATTGCTAAAGATCGTCAGAAAAAACTTGCACGTTTAGAAAGTGAAAAAGTGGTGTTAGAAAAAAAGAAAAAAACAGCTCATTTTAAAATTTTAGTCAAAGAAAAAAGTGGAATTTTACCTTTAAAGTGTGAAAATCTAACCTTTGGTTATGCTAATCAATCACTTTTGTTTGAAAATTTAACTTTTGATTTAACGAGGGGAGAAAAATTTTTAATCGTGGGAGAAAATGGAGTAGGAAAGTCTACCTTACTTAAGTTAATTATGAATTATATGGCACCTTTAGCAGGAAAAATAGATATTAATTTTAAAACAAGTATTGGTTACTATGCACAAGAGCATGAACTTTTAAATAAAGACAAAACGATACTTGAAAATTTACAGGAATTTAATATGAGTTTGGGCCAGTTAAGAAGTTTTTTAGGAAATTTTTTGTTTACAGGTGAAGACGTTTATAAAAAAGTTTCAGTCTTGTCTCCAGGAGAACGAAGTCGAGTCGCTTTAGCGAAGCTTGCTTTAACGGGTTCTAATTTGCTTCTTTTAGATGAACCGACGAATCATTTGGATCCAGAAACGCAAAGACTTATTGCTGAGGTTTTTAAGACTTATGAAGGAACCATGCTTGTTGTGTCTCATAATGTGGAGTTTGTCTCACATTTAGGAATTGAAAGAATGTTGATGCTTCCAAGCGGTCAAGTGAAATATTACGATGAAGAGACGGTGCTTTATTATCAAAAATTAAATGAAAAGAAAAAATAATTTTTGTGTTATTTTTTTTTTTGACTTCATATACTGTTTTAGGAGGACAAGCATACCATGAATATAAAAGGACTTACAGAAGAAGAAGTTGTAAATAGTCGTAGAAAGTATGGCACTAATGAAATTAGTAAAGTTAAGAAAAATAGTTTTCTTCGTTTGCTACTAGAATCTTTAGGGGATCCAATCATTAAGATTTTATTGATTGCTTTAGCAGTGAAGGTTGTTTTTCTATTTCGGAGTTTTGATTGGTTTGAAACGTTAGGAATCTTGATTGCCATTTTTTTAGCTTCTTTTATTTCAAGCATTTCGGAATATGGTAGCGAAAAGGCTTTTCAAAGACTTGGTGAAGAAGCATCTATGATTAAAGTAAAAGTAAAAAGAAATGAGGTTATTCAAGAAGTTAATATCAATGAAGTGGTAAAAAACGATTTGGTTTTGCTTAATACAGGGGACCGAGTACCAGCGGATGGTTTTATTGTTAGTGGAAGTGTTTTTGTAGATGAGTCGACTATTAATGGTGAATCTGGAGAAGTAGAAAAGAAAAGTACCGTTTCAACTATAGAAGAAGAAAATAAAGTTTATCGAGGAACAATTGTTTTTAATGGAGAGGCCATGATGCGTGTTTTAGAAGTAGGGGAGAAGACGATTTATGGTAAACTTGCCTCTGAGTTACAAGAAAGTGAACCTCCAAGTCCTTTAAAATTAAGATTAAGAGATTTGGCGGGCGTTATCAGTAAAATTGGTTATATTGGAGCGATTCTAGTCACCCTTTCTTATTTGTTTTCAGTTATTTTTATTGAAAATCATTTTGATAAAGCTTTGATTTTAAGTACGATTACAGATTTTCATACGCTATTTAATTATTTTATTCATGCCTTAACGCTTAGTGTTACCATTATTATTGTTGCGGTACCTGAGGGGTTACCGATGATGATAACGCTTGTATTATCAAGTAATATGAAACGAATGTTAAAAGAAAATGTTTTGGTTCGAAGGTTAGTGGGTATTGAAACCGCAGGAAGTTTAAATGTTTTACTTACAGATAAAACAGGAACGCTTACAAAAGGGAAGTTAGAAGTGATGGCGTTTGTAAGCGGAAATATGAAAACTTATAAACATATTGAAGATTTAAAAAAAGAAAATTTTTATAAAAAAATTTATGAATCGTTTTATTATAATAATGAGGCCATGTTTGATAGTGATTTTCATGTAGTAGGGGGGAATACAACGGATCGAGCTTTGCTTGCCTTTTTAAACCATAAAGAAAAGACATTGTATCAAAAATTGGAAAAAGTTCCTTTTAATAGCGCAAATAAGTGCTCTTTAGTTCAAATTGATAATGAAGAAAAGTTGACTTATATTAAAGGAGAACCTGAAAAAATTCTTCGCAATTGTACGCGTTATTTAGATGAAGAAAATCGTGAGCGGGTTTTCATTCATAAAAAAAATTTGGAAGAAACCATTTCTCATTTAACTAAATCTGGGACTAGGGTTTTAGCCATGGCTTATTCAAAAGAGGATATTATTCATAAAGAAGGGGGAAGCTTTGTTTTCTTAGGTCTTATTGCTATTCGTGATGAGTTAAGGGATGAAGCTCGTGAAGGCATTCGTTTAATTAAAAATGCGGGGATTGATATTATTATGATTACAGGGGATCATAAGGATACCGCTAAGAGAATCGCTATGGATGTGGGACTGATTACCAGTTCACATGATCTTGTTTTAACGAGTGATGAAATGAATCGAATGAGTGATGAGGAACTTAAAAATGTTGTAGGGCGTTTGAAAGTGGTTGCCCGCGCTTTACCTAAGGATAAAAGTCGATTGGTCACTTTGCTTGAAAGTATGGATTTAGTTGTAGGCATGACGGGAGATGGCGTCAATGATGCTCCAGCGTTAAAAAAAGCCAATGTAGGTTTTGCTATGGGAAGTGGAACAGAAGTTTCTAAAGAGGCGAGTGATATTGTTATCTTGGATGATAATATTTTATCTATTAGTAAAGCTATTCTTTATGGAAGAACGATCTTTAAAAGCATTCGTAAGTTTATTATTTATCAATTAACTTGTAATATGGGAGCTTTGTTTATTTCAATTATAGGACCTTTTATTGGCGTTAATACCCCTATTACTATTATTCAGATGCTTTGGATTAATATGATTATGGATACGTTTGCTGGCTTAGCGTTTTCTTTTGAACCACCTTTAGAACGTTATATGAATGAAGCCCCTAAAAAAAGAGATGAAAAAATTATTAATGGGTATATGTATAGTGAAATTATTTTTACAGGCATTTATTCAGCACTTTTATGTATTTTGTTTTTAAAGTTACCGTTATTTAAAAACATTATAAGAACAGAAGAAAATTATAATTATTTAATGACCGCTTATTTTGCATTATTTATTTTTATAGGGGTTTGTAACGCGTTTAATGCTAGAAGTGAGAGAATGAATTTGTTTAGCAATCTTAAACAAAATAAAATTTTTATTTTTATTATCTTATTTATTGTGGTGGTGCAACTTTATTTAATTTACCATGGAGGAAGTTTATTTCGAACGTATGGATTAACTTTTAAAGAATTAATGCTTGTTGTTTTTTTATCCTTAACGGTTATTCCTATTGATTTAATGAGAAAAATGTATATAAGAAAGAAAAATTATGTTTGTAGTGTTTAACATAAATAGAGTTCAAAAGAGGACTCTATTTTTTCTTTTCTTAAGTTAGGTGAATTTTGATTAGGATATCCCGAATGGAAATCCCGTTTTTGCAAATAGGTAA
>CAJTYF010000032.1 GCA_910583945.1 uncultured Bacilli bacterium | reverse complement strand
CTTTATTTACTTAACTTTATTTCTTTCCTTTTCTGATTTTTGCCGGAACTTAAATAAAATTTTATAGAACTCTAAAAAAATAGACATTATTTTTGTCTACTTTTAATTGAAATAATTATAATTTAAAAGAATTATCTTCAACATTATGAAATATATCCGTTTTTAAAAAGTTCATTATTCCTTTTTTATTTCCATTCATTAAATTTATCTTCATTATTTCATCATTATCGATTTGAAAATCATATAATTGACTAAAGAGTTCATTAGAAAATTCATTTAATTTCTTTATAGTTTTTTCAAGATTTATCCCACTAATTATCACATTTTGATTACCATTATTTATAACATCCTCTATTTTTAAACTCTCGAAGTCTAAAACATTCTGAAATCTTGTATTTTGTTTACTTCCTTTTGTTATTTCTTTTAGATAATAAAGCTTTTTTAATGTTTTATAAATTTCATTTAATTTAGATTTAATTTTATATAATGTCTCCTCCAGATCATTACATTTGCCTTTTCGAGCTTTACTTTGTAATTCACTGACATCGGTAATCGCTTGTATTATATCACCTATTGTTACTTCTTTTTTTTGACATTTCATTAATAATTCACCGATAACTAATTCAAATTCATTTGATGATTCTAATTTATTTTTTGCTATATCACTAATATTTAAATTATCTATTTGATTTTTTAACGTTAATAATAATTCTTTTATTTTTCGTATTTCTTCTTCAGAATTAACGTTCTTTTTTACTTTATATCCTTTAGGATTTGTCAGAAGATCATTTATATATAAATTTCCTCCATAAAAAACATTTCTTATTTTATTATATTGGTCCACATAGCCAAAATTTGAACATTCTTTTATTAAAATCTCCAAATTAAATTTTATCATTTCTAAATCTTCCGTTAAATCATAAAGTTCATGTGCGTCTGTTTCAGACATTAAATTAATTATGACTTCATAATAATAGTTTAAATCTCCATATGTCAAAGTACCATTATTTATTTGAGTTAAAATAGAAGCTATGCCATCTAGAGGATTATATTCACTAGCATGGCTATCGTCTTGAGATAAATTATCTAAAATTCCTTGATCATAACCATCATTATAGTCATTATTTTCCTGTATTCCAATCTGATAATTAATAAATATTTCTTCCATATTTGCTATTAAATCATAAAAAGCTTTTTGTTGAATTTCGTTTAATAAAAGTGTTTCATCTTCCGAAAGATTTAAACTGTCAATCTTTTCTTTTAATTCTTCTAAATGAGTGAATGCATAATTTATATCGACATCGCTATTTGTAGCTAACCCTCGTTCATATATATCACTTAATGTTTTTATTTGTTTAAAACATTCAATTAAGTCAATTGCTTTTTGACGAATTTGAAGTCTATATTGTTCATTTAAGTCTGCATTTCTCATCTTGACATTTAATAATGTTTTTTTCTCATTAAGTCGAGAATTTTTATAGTCATTTTCTAATGCTTCATCAATAAAATTAGTTAAAATATTAATCGCTATTGTTGGTGTAAAATTAGTTAGATTCTGATCTTCTCTTCCGTCTTCTAAAACTTCTTCATTTTCTATCTTTTGTTCTAATTTTATAATCTTATAATCGATGGAATAACGGATATTATTATCTCCTATTTCCTTCATATCCATTTTAAAATACTCTAAATCATATCCCAGATAACGAAGTTGATCTCTGATATAAAATCCAAATAGATAACTATTTCTCCCATCAAAAATAAATTTTAGTTCTTCATCTACATTATTTTTATTTCTTGTATATTCGACATAGTTTACATTATTTAAAATATCATCAATAACATAATTATTTAATACTTTTTCATAAGCAATACTGATATTTTCGTCATCAGTATTAAATTGATAAGAGGCGTCTTGTTCTTTTAAATTACGGACAATATTATTAATAAATTTTGCTGAACAAGCTTGAACTATTGTTTCTTCGTCTGTTACTAACTCACTTGTGGTTCTAAAGACTAATTGACGTTGATTATTAATTTTATAAGTTTTAGCGTAATCTTTTATTTCCTCTATATTAAACAATTTTAATTGTCTAACCTTATCTTCATTTTTGGTATTTTTTTTGCTATGATCCGTGAATTTATAGTTAAAGACTAATTTTTTGTTGCCATATTCTTCTAATACATTGACTTCAAAGTTTTCTAATTCTAATCCCATTTTTTTAAATAAAAATTTCAAAAGTGCTTTGGTATTCTCAATGTTTTCTGTATTAAACATACTTATATCTTTTTCTGTATCTATTCCTGAATATAGGGGGTATGCTTTTTTTACTTCTACTTCGCTTTTTGTTAAATCTAGATTTGACATTAAATAAATCAAATAAGTGGTTACTTTACTCATATTGCCATTTTCATCTTTTCCATACATTGAGAAATCAGCAATCGCTGCTTGGATAACTTCGTCTGTAACTTCAGTACCATGATTGGCATAATTATAAATCAAATGTGCCATACGTACTCTTGAAATTAAATTTTCATCCGTTACAATATCATCATTTTCTAAAGAATACACTAAAGCAAAATTTTCAGGTCCACTAATCCCATAATAATTTACAAAATAGCGTACTTCTTGGACAGTTAATACATCCATAGAAGGGTTAGGTTCTATTTTAGCTTTTGGCTTTTTAAGGTAACTATCCACATTTAATTTTATTTTCCCTTCAATCTCTTCAAATAAAATATTGATGTTTTCTACTATAATCCCTTTCTTTTTTTGAAGGAAAGTAATTATAGCTTCCGTACAATCACGTAATGGAGCCAAAAATAATTTTAAAGCAGATTGACTATATTTTTTACAAAAATCTTTAATATCCTCTTCTAGATTCTTATCTGTTCTTACCAATGCGTCTGCCATGTATTCAAAATGCCCATTTGAGTTTAAGATTTCATTTATCACGTTATTCATTTCATTATTTTCGACCTTTTCAAAAGAAAAAATTCGAAGATAATGCATGATGATGGATTCTGGCAAGGTTACAGGATCATAACCCTTTACTTTTTCTTTTATTTCTTGTCTTGCTAAAGTATCTACTAATGTAATGGCTTTCATTTTTAATATTATTTCTTCATCGGTTACTATTTCGTTATTTTTTCTTTCATAAACGGTTTCATCCTCATATTTATAATCTCTTAAATAATTATAAAATTCTTCGATTGTAAATAAGCCATCTAAAACAGGTAGTTCATCAATGTATAATTCCATTGCTGTTAAATCATTTAATTCATTCTCTTTTTTTTGTATTTCTAAAAGACGCGCTTCTAACCTTGCAATTATTTTTTCTAAGCTCTCATTTTTTATAAGATCACCAGGAAAGATCTTTTCTATTCTTTTTATATAATCTTCGACCTTTTCTTTATTTTGAGATTCTGGGCTTTGTAAAAAAGGCTCTATCATTAATTCTTCTTTTCTTACAAATAGCGTATCTATTCGGTCTTGTACTTCGGGTATATTAGGAATAGCGTGTTGGTTCAACACATCTATTTCTTCTTCTATCTCTTTTATAGAAGTCATCTCACTAACTGGTTGTTCCGAAAAAAATTCCTTGTATTCAGAAACAATTTTCTCTTTTCTTAATTTTTTTAGTTCTGATATTCTTTTGTTGATTTCATCTGTCATTTCCAATTTATATAATCGATCCAGTTCTTCATTTATCTCATCTATCTCATTATAAGCATCAACTGGTTTTTCAGCAACTTTTGCTTCGGGTTCAGAAGCTTTATTTTTTGCTTGTTGTAATTCAATTTGCTCACTTAACTTCTTTATTTGTTCTTCATAATACTCTACAACATAAAATCCATCATTATTTTTTCGAGCTTTTTCTAATTGAGTTTCAATTTTCTTTAATCTTTCTTCTAATTCTTCAATACTCATTTCGTCTTCTGACATTACTTGTGCTTCTGAACTTGAAATTTGTACCATTAAATCTATTTCTCTAGTGTTTAATAACTCAATTCGTTCTTGGTAATAAGTTATAGCTTTCTCATCATTTCTTTCTCGAGCTTCTTTTAATGCTTGCTCTGCTTTTTCTAGTTCGTTTCGTAGTTCCTCTAAAGTGTTTATGTCATTAACAGTAATATCTGCTTCGATATTAAATGAATCAAGATTTTCATTTTGTTCCATATTATTTTCTTTTTTATAGTCTTTTATTTTATAATCAGCACTAATCAACCATTTGTTTTGACCCAAATAAGTATAATTCACATTAAAAGAATCGAGTATCAAGTTTTGGTCAAGAAGCTTAAGATTAATTAACGCTTTTGTATTTTCAATATTTTCTGGTGCTAATAAAGCTACTGGACTGTCACTTTTTGCAATTTTTTCTTGTAATTCTTCTATTGTAGATGATTCCGCTACAAATTCTCTTTCGACATGATTGCTCCCATTTAGTATTTGACTTAATAAATCCGTTCTAGTACTCGATTTATCGTAACGTAAACGATTTATTATGCTGAGATTATTCTCTAACGCTTTTTCGTAATCTGCTCCTTTATTTACCTTGTTCATGGTAACTTTATAAATTAAGTTCGCAGCTCTTAAAGCGATTAAATCTAATTCATCCGTCACTTCTTTTCCTGTGGCATCAAATATACGCCCTGACGCATCAAATGTATAATTTTTCATTAATTCAATGTGATTTTTTGTAAACATTGTCTTTCACTCCTTTAACGAACCACATAAGGGTCTTTTTTTGTTCCATTTCCACTTTGATATAACACATCTGGATTTAAAGCTAGAACGTATCTTAATGTTTTTTTACTTGAGGCATTATCGCTTTCTATTTTACCACTAGAGTGAATACGATAAACGTGATACGTTGATTTTTGATTAGCCGTCATTGTCCACCAACTTTGACCGTCCACTAAGTAGTTATAATTTTGACATTCTTTATTATTAGGAGTTTGACATAGGGCGTCTAAACTCGCGTTCATGTAATCGTAAAGAGGCAACAATCCAATTTTTTGTTCTCTTAGAACTTCATTGCATTCTAATGAACCATCTTTAAAGACACTGTCGTCGCTTCTCTTTCCATAACATAAATCGTATTTTGCTAGAAGTTCTTGGCTGTTTGCATAATGGTTTTCATAGATTTTTTGAAGATTTACTAATGCTCGGCTTAAAGCAAAATTATTAATGCCATAAGAAGAACCTTTTTCTGTATTGTAGCGATCGTCCCATGTCCCATAAATTTCATTTTTATTTTCCGTTTCAGTTAAAATCATTTTAATTTTATTGTCTTTGTCAATTTTTACAATTCGCCATAATTCATTGTTAAATAAAACGTAATTATTAGGATTATCACCACGATATACCAGTTCGTTATTCATTTCATATAATCCATCTCCTGTTTGAGCAATGGTATTGTTCTTCTTTAAAACTTCTAACATTTTTTCTGTTTTATAATTTTTACAAGTTAAGTAGGCTTGGTATTTATAAGAAGCGTTTTCATAATCCACCATAACTTTTCCTGTACAAGAATCGTCTTTTACGTATTTTTTTAATTCTTTTAAATATTTTCCTTCAATTAAAATTTTATCTTCAATCACGACTGTCGGGTTGGTACTGCTTGGATTTTCTTCAGGATGTTCTGATAAATAAGCTCGGGTTGCATTTTCCATTTTTCCTTCTAGTTTTTCATAACTTATTTTCGTTCCTATTATTTTTAAAGTCACCGCAATCGTTATAATGATTATAAGCATTACAAAAGCTAAACTTCCAAACATATAAACTTTTTGTTTGTTATTCACATAAACACTTTTTATTTTTTCTATTAAGTCTTGCATAGAAATCACCTATCTTTATCATATCATAAGGCCAAAAAAAAAGCAATTTAATTGCTTACTCATTTGTTTCTTTGCCCCATAAGTCGCTGGCTTTAGGCTCACAAACCGTTCCGTTAGGACTCGTAATGCATGCTCTACAAATTTCATAATCCGCTGATGCGTTTTGACTGAATCCACTTACCATACCAAAAATGAATGACACAATTGTTGGTATTAAGAAAATGACTACTGCTGCAATCGCACGCATGGTTAAACCCTTCGTTGCTTTTTTTATCTCATCGTCTTTGCTTGCAATGACAGCTTTTCCTAAATCTAAAGCTCCATAGATAATTAATAAAATAGGAATCGCAATTCTAAAAACTAACATCACGTATCCAACAATTTGCCAAATGTTTGCCGTGCTAGCACAAAAACCATCCTCTGCGTTACCAACTGTAACGGCTAATGATATTAAATCGGTTATGTTCATAATAGACCCTCCTCGTTCATATTGATATTGTATCCTTTTTTCTTTTTTTTGTCAATGATTAACATGTAAAATATTGTCAATTTCATATTTTTATTTAAAAATGCTAAATAAACCTCCACTTTTTCCATCGCTTGATTCTTCTTCAAATCGTGAAAAACCTAGTTTTATTAATAAATTTTCAATTTCTTTATGATGGTCTAATTTATCATCTAAATAAGGCATATTGAAGAAAATTCGACTTTTAGATTCGTATTCAAAGTCTTTTACATCTCGTCCATTTAAAATACTTCGGTTCAAAACAATCTTTTTGTCTTTTAATTTTTCAAATGTTTTCTTATCTTTTCGAATTAATTTATTTAATTTAATTAATCCTGGTTCAATTAAATATAAGACTTCTGTACAACTGCTTACACTTCCACGATCATTTAAATCAACCAGAATTACATCTGCTTCACTATGGGTGGCGATGTACGCTGGCAAATCTAGACTTGATGTTGTTTTAAGTGTTTTATCATTCAAATAAATAAAATCATGTTCGTCTACTTCTACTGCTAAGACATTGTATTTCTTTTCTAAATGCTTTTTCATTAAATACGTTAATGTCGTGGATCCAGCATGATCGGTTACATTTTTAATTCCAATGACTCTTAATCCAAGTTTGTCATAGTCGCCACCTTCATTTGTATTAGCACTTACACTATTTAATTGATGGTATTGAGCAACGTCTTTATAAGTATTAGGGTTACTTATTAAAAATTTAATGGCATCGATGTTCCTTGAAAAATTATAAATTCCCATGGATATTAAGCTTGATAAATATTTTGGTGAGTTGACGACTTCTGAATCATCTAATAGTATAATAATGTTACTAACATCCATACTGACTGATAAATTTTGAATGGTTGAAATGTCTTGATAGTTTTTTAAAGCGGTAATATCTAATACCATTTTATTATAATAAAAATTGGTAAATTGATTAACTAAATCTTCTACCTCAAATTCTCCGTTTATGCTTTTTATAATATCTACATCTAGTGTTGCTAGTAAAGATTGATATTTATTTGATACGATAACATTCATTTTTCCTTTTTCTCCTTTTTATTTTGTTCTTAAATTATCAGCAGCATTTGAAATGTCTTCTGTATTTCCTGTCACTTCAAATGTAAATAAATCTCCTAAAATTGGCAAATTAAATTTCAAAGATATTGCGACTTGATAATAAACTTTTCCCCGATAATTTGTAGAGGGTGCACTGTACTTCGTGACACAATAATAATATCTTTTTGCACTATTTCCTTGATCAATATAATTTAACGTTTCGTTATGTAAATCTGCCACACCATAAGAACCTTCAGGGCAAGCTCTTAAAATGGTGTACCCATTTTTTTCTAAATAATTATTCATTAAACCAATGCTTCCATTCAGAGTTCCATTTTTGCTAATGGTCATTCCTTCTCTTTCTTCAATAATGGTTAATAAATCATTTTTCATTTTGAAAGCTTTAGCATAATTTAAGGTAAGGGCTAAAAAAGCAACAAATATTAGCATGAAGACGATAATAATTTGAGTTAGCCAAGTTCCTCCAATTGCTTCTCTCATTTTAGCACCTCTATCCTTCTACAAATGTTCCATTAGGTAATTTGGTATAACCTGTTGATTTATACATAATTTTTGTATCCCCTGAAACTTTAAATTCAAAAAGACTTCTAAAAATAGGAAGATCTAATTGGTAAAAAACAACAATTCGATAATAATTCATTTCAGGAAATTCAGCTGAATTTTTGGCAACGTTTTCTTGTTTTACGCAAAAGGCTGAATTTCTATAATCAACTTTTCCTTCACGATTAATTCCAGTGTAATCCTCAGGACAAATTCCAGTCGTACGATAGGAATGTTTTTTTAGATAACTTACTATTTCCTTGATTGCTTCATCATTTTCCGTATTGGATAAATCAATTTTTTCTTTTCTTTCTAGAGTGTTAATAATCATATTTTTCACATTAAATGCTTTGGAATGATTAATTGATAAGCACATAAAGCCTGTAAATAACAAAATAAAAAAGATTACTATTTGAAAAATGGCGGTACCACCAATCGCTTCTCTCATATACTCACCTCAATTAACCTTTCCAAACACATTTAAAATCATTACCTATTTTTTGACCATTTTTATAATATTGGCAGATCACCATGCCGTCATTTAAGGTTCTAGGATCGCAAACGGCATCACTGCATTTATTCGTTGCTATGAATGTATTTTTAATGCTTGGCCATAAAACAGCAAAGAAAAAGACCGATAGGGTTGCTACCGCTATAACAATTACTACTGTCATATTCACCTCACCTGTGGCCTCTTTCATATTCTTACTCCTTTATAGATTATTTGTTTTCCATATCTGCATTATTTGGACAAGTTACTTCAGTTTCTTTTTGGGTATCATCTAAATAAGTACACTTACAAGTTTTTCCTGTACATTTACAATTGTAGGCATTAGAACACTTTGTGCTATTTAAAATATTCACTTTAATACTTGGCCAAACAAACGCATAGAAGAATGCTGCTACTGCTGCAATGGCTACTACCGTTACAACAGTCATATTTAATTCTCCAGTAGCCTCTTTCATATAAAAATTCCTCCTCTTTTCTAGGAATTAATGCAAATAGATGTTTAGTATAACGCTCAACACCATGAATATCAATCCCTAATCTAGTTTTATTATATCTTTTTTCTTCTATAATATCAATAACATTTTTTAAAATGTTTAAAATTAACCTTCATCGTTTAATATTTGCATCACTTGTTCGTATTCATTATTATTCTTTAATATCTTGGCTATCTTTTCTTTTTTATTTAGTATTTTTAGTTTTTCTTCGTACTTTTCTAATTTTTGATTGATGACTTTAATAGTCTTGCCAATAGAGCTTTTACTTACGTTAGAATGGGTTGCTATTTCTCCTAAGGATAAATCTTCTTCATAAAAAAGGTTGAATATTTCTTGTTCTCTTGCTGTTAAAAGTTCACCGTAAATATCAAATAAATTATTGTAATAAATGTATTCCTCGTCTCTAGTCATCCATCATACCTTTAAATAGTCCATAAATGTACTCTTCTATATCAAACGTTTGAAGGTCCGTCATTTTTTCCCCTAAACCAATAAATTTAACGGGAATATCCACTTCCTCTTTAATTGCTAAAACGATACCCCCTTTAGCGGTTCCATCTAATTTAGTTAAAACAATACCAGTTATTTGTGTAATTTCTTTAAAAGCTTTGGCTTGCATAATGCCATTTTGACCCGTTGCGGCATCGATGACTAAAAGCGTTTCATGAGGGGCATTCGGAATAATTTTAGCAATGACTTTATTCATTTTTTCAAGTTCTTTCATCAAATTCACTTTGTTTTGAAGTCTTCCAGCGGTATCAATAAAGATTAAATCACACTTTTCTTTTAGCGCTTCATTTAAGCCATCATAAATAACTCCAGCTGGGTCTGTATTGTCTTTTCCATAAAAGAAACACTCGGTTTTTTTAGCCCATATTTCTAGTTGTTCCACAGCACCAGCTCGGAAGGTATCTCCTGCAATCATTCCGACTTTCTTTCCTAATTGCTTGTATTTGTAGGCAAGTTTAGCAATCGTTGTTGTTTTTCCTACACCATTTACACCAACCATTAAAACGACTGTTGGGCCTTCGTTGTTTATTTTTAAACTAGTGTTTAAAGATTCATTATTAACGTATATTATGAAAAGCTCATCGACAATGACTTCCATTAATTCTTTCGTGTCTTCAATTTTTTCTGATTTAACACGATTTCTTAATTTATCCATAAATTTGAAAACGGTATTAACTCCAATATCAGCGGAGATTAATAAATCTTCTAATTCCTCAAAATACTCTTCACTCACACGTGTGTATTTTATTCCCAATAAACTTAATTTCGATACAAACTCTTCTCTTGTTTTTTTTAAGCCTTTATCGTAACTTTCTTCTGTTTCTTTATTTTGTTCATTATTATTTTTATTTTTGACAATATTTTTTAATTTATCAAATAAACCCATTTTAAACCTCCTTAACCATTTGTACAATACTTTTCATTTACAAAAGCCTTATATTCACTGTTTCCATTTTTATCACTAAAACGATAAACGATTACCACCGCTTCTTCGCCATTGCCATTTTTCGGATAACAAAAACCTCTTGAGTCTTCAAAATCATTACTTTCTACAAGTACACTTGCCTTTATTTCTTTTTTACAAGATGATGGCAAGTTATTTATTTCAGATTCTGTATATTCTTTATTTGCATCAACTGGTGGACATTTGTCTAAATGAATGTTTCCCATCACATAATTTAAGGCTGCTTCTTTTAAAGAATTTCGCATTTCACTTGCTGTGTCTGCTTTAGCTCGATTCACTAACCGATAAACACTACTACTTGCAACCGTTATAACAATTGCTAAAACCACTAAAACTGCTAATAATTCTACTAATGTAAAACCCTTTTTTTGATTCATGTTTCTCACCACATCCATTATAACATGTATTTATTCAAGTAAGCGATTTTTTTAAATTTGTTTTTTCTTAATTGACATTCTGTTTTAGAAAAGAATAGACAAAAAAAACAAAAACGATTATAATATTGGAAGAAAAAGAACTTTATTTTTATCTAAGATGTTTATATTTAAATATATTTTTTGATTTTATTTTTTATTTTGGGTGAAATAAAGCTGTACTTTAGAGAGGAAAGTAATATTATGATAAAAAAAGATGGAACCAGTACGTCTATTGTTGCTTTAGGTGGCTTAGGCGAAGTGGGTAAAAATATGTATGTGGTCTCACATAAAGATGAAATTTTAATTGTGGATGCGGGAGTGATGTTTCCAACAGATGATTTGTTAGGTGTAGATGCCGTTATTCAGGATGTGACGTATTTAAAACAAAACGAGGATAAAATTGTGGGTCTTGTCATCACTCATGGTCATGAAGATCATATTGGAGGAATTCCCTATCTTTTACAAAGTGTACGCATTCCTAAAATCTATGCGGCGAAAATTGCTTTGGATTTAATTAATAAAAAACTAGTGGATCAAAATATTAAATATCAAGAAATGGAAGCGGTCAGTGGTGATTCAGTCATTAAAACAAAGTATTTTACCCTTGAGTTTGTAAATACCACCCACTCTATTCCTGATTCTTATGCTTTAGCGATTCATACACCAAATGGGACGATTTTTGAAACGGGTGATTTTAAATTCGATTTGACACCGATTGGACCCGCTCCTGATTTACATAAAATGGCTCGAATCAGTGAACAAGGTGTTAAACTTTTAATGAGTGATAGTACGAATGCTTTATCTCCTGGATTCTCAGCCAGTGAAAATGTCGTTGATGAAGCATTAGAAAATATTATTAATAAACACCCCGCTCGAATTATTATTGCCACGTTTGCTTCAAACATTTATCGTATTAAACATATTGCGGAAACGTGTAAAAAACACAATCGTAAAATTGTTGTGGATGGAAGAAGTATGAAAACAATTGTTGAGCTTGCTTTAAATAATGGGCTTATTAAAGATAAAGATATTTTTGTTGATTTTAATGATACTAAGTCTTTAAAGAAAAATGAAGTTTGTGTTTTATGTACAGGCTCGCAAGGTGAACCATTGGCCGCTTTATCACGAATTGCAAATGGTACTCATAAGCAAATTACTCTTGTTCCTGATGATTTAGTCGTCTTCTCTTCTAATCCAATTCCAGGAAATGCGGATAGTGTTAATAAGGTTATTAATAAATTGTATTTAAAGGGCGTTCACGTTTTTACAAATAGTGAATTTAGTGACATTCATGCTTCAGGGCATGGTAAACAAGAGGAACAAAAATTAATGCTTCGTCTTATTAAACCTGAGTACTTTATGCCTTGTCACGGCGAGTACCGTATGTTAAAAAAACACGCTGAGCTAGGAGAAATGTGTGGGATTCCAAAAGAAAATATCTTTATTATGAAAAATGGTAATACCCTTATTATGGATCAAAATGGTGTTCATCGTGGGGAAGATATTCAGGCAGGAGATATTTATGTTGATGGCTCTCGAATTGGAGATATTGGAAGTATTGTGATTAAAGATCGTAAATTAATGAGTAATGATGGTATTCTACTCACCATCTTAAATATTAATCCTTTTACAAAAAAATTACTTATAAAACCTAATGTAACAACCAGAGGATTTGTCATGGTAAACGAAAATAGTGATTTAATTAATCATATTGAAAGAAAAGTTACTTATATTGTTAATAGTACTTTAGATAAAGGAAATTATAACTATACTGATTTAAAGAATCAAATTATTTTAGAACTACATCCATATATTAGTGACCTTACAGGTCGACATCCTATTATTATTCCAGTTATTATGGAGGTTAAAGAAAATTAAATCTAACAGAAATAGTGTTAGATTTTTTATTTTTCTCGCTTCTAAAAAAAGGAAATAGCCAATTTTACGTTAATATTTATTATAGGAAGTAAAATAGAATGAAATTGTATAGTTGTCGTTATGACGTTCCTTTTAAAGAAATGATGTCGAAAAAAGAAAATGAAGATTTGATAAAAAAAATTTTAGAAACCGCTTTAAAAATTAAAGTCAAAAAGATTCTAATCAAAAATAGTGAATAGAATAATGGCAATCTCTTTATTAGAAGAAAAACTTTAGATTTATTATTAGAAACCAATATCGGTATTATTGATATTGAAGTGAAACAGTAATCGTGATTATTTAAATTATCGAAATATGGCCTTTATTAGCAATATCTATGCTAACGTTACTTTAAGAGGAGAAGAATATAATCCTCTTTATTAAAGTCATTTTATTAAATTTAACTTATGGAATGAATCAAAAAGAACATTTAAAAACTAAGAATGAAGTCGAAATTTATCAAGTCAGCAATAAAAAAAATGAGTGTTATATCGATAGCTTTCTCATCTATGAAATGAATATGAACAAAATCTTAGAGTTTTGGTATTCTAAAAATGTAAGTAAAATAGAAGAATTCAAATATTTGATTTTGTTAGGGTTAGAAAAGGAAGAATTACTTTTATTTTCCAAAAAGAATGAGAGAGTGAAAAAATATATGGAAGATTTAATCAATCTAAATAATGATCCAAGATTTATGGAATACATGACTCGTGAAGAAGACCAAAGAAAGTGTTATAACACGGATATAAGTATTGCTAAAAAAGAAGGAATCAAACAAGGAAAAATTGCAACAGCCAAAAAGATGTTAAAAGAAAACTTTAAGCCTGAAGTGATTTCTAAATTTACGGATCTTACATTAGAAGAAATAGAAAAATTAAATGAGTGATTTTTCTTTTTTTATTTTTTACAGGGTCACTTTAGTGTCTGTGGTTTCATTTTGAAGGATTAAATCATAGTAATGGTTGTATAAGGTTGTGTCTTCTTCACTACAAAAATATAATTTATTCTCTTGTATTTCCCAACAATTTTCTTTTTTTGTTAAAATGTTTAACAATTCATCAAAATAGCTCATTTTTATTTGATTTTGTTCCATTTCATTAAACCAATAATTTTGATAACTGGATTGATTAAATAAAGCATAGCTACTATAAATATCAACAAAAATTTCATCAACATTATATTTCTCAATTCGTTTTAATTCTTCTTGAGGACTTAGTAAATTATATATTTTTTCAATTTGTTTTTCAGAAATTTCAACGTATTTAGGTAATTTATTTTTTAAATGAATTAACTCTTCTCTATTATTTTGTAAATAAATAGCGGTTAAGTTAGAAAAAAGGCCAACAGCTGAATTCTTTTCATAGCTTTCTTTTAGGCGATAGTAATCGTAATATAAGTTTTTTAATTCTTTTTCTACCACTTGATATTTTCCATAAGTTTGTAAAGTTTCATCAATCTCCTCTTTTATTATTACTTTATAGAGTTCTTCTTCTAATTGGTACGAATTATAAAAAGCAAAGGCAAAAGCACTTAAAATAATAATTATAGAAGGTATGATATAAACCACACCATCCATAAATAGTTTTGAAAAAATGTTTTTGTAGCTTTTTTTGTTTAGAACAGGTTTATTAGAAGTATACTCTTTTATTTTATTTTCTAACTCACTTGTTCCTTCTACACAAATGATTTTATTTTTCTTTCCAAAAATAAATAAATTTTCCTCGATTTTAAAGATGGAGATGATTTCTATCCAAGGCAACTTTTTTTCTCTTTGATTTGAAGTTTCAATGATTTCTTTTTCATTTACTTCTATTTGTCCTTTTAAAGGTATTTTTTTAGAAACGATTATTGTTATTGTCCCTTTTATTAAAAAGAAAGTATTTAGAAAAAGAAGCAATATAAGTATTCCAATGAGTCCTTCGCTTAAATCTTCTAAAAAGAAAAAATCAATCAATACACATAAGCTAAAAAGCGTTAAACCAACAAAATAATTTCTTAAACAAAGATTAAAAAATGTTTTAGGTCTTTTAAAACTTATTTTTTTTAAAAGAAAGTTTTCTGATTTTATGCCTAAGGCTAAATTAAACAATTTTATTTGCTCTTTTTTAGTTCTTTCATAGTCTATTTTCATATTTTTTCTTTTCCTTACTCTTTCTAATTTATTTTTTATTAGAGAAAAAAGAAGCTATTTTGCTTCTTCTTGTGCTCTAGTTTCACGAATAACTGTTATTTTAATGGTTCCAGGATATTGAAGTTCTGATTCAATTTTAGCTTTAATATCTCTAGCCATTTTAATGCTTTTTGTATCGTCCACTTCTTCTGGTTTAACCATAATACGTATTTCTCTACCAGCTTGCATCGCATAGGCTTTTTCAACGCCTTCAAAAGAAGTCCCGATTTCCTCTAATTGTTCTAACCTTTTAATGTAATTTTCAAGAGAATCGTTTCTCGCTCCTGGACGTGCGGCGGATAAAGTGTCAGCAACCTGAACTAAAACCGAAATAATACTCGTTTGAGCTTCGTCTCCATGATGGGATGCGATGGCATTTAATACGACTTCGTCTTCATGAAATTTTTTAGCAATGTCTACACCAATTTCCACATGAGAACCTTCTACTTCATAATCAATTGATTTTCCTATATCATGTAAAAGTCCCGCTCTTTTCGCTAGACTGATGTTCTCTCCTATTTCACTTGCCATGAGTCCGGCTAGATTTGCCACTTCAATAGAATGGGTCAAAGCATTTTGACCATAACTGGTTCTAAAGTGTAATTTTCCTATTAAATGAACTAAATCAGGGTCAACATTGGTTATACCTAATTCAAATAAAGTATTGGTTCCAATTTCGGTTATTTTGTTGTTGATGTCTTTTTCTACTTTATCGTAAACTTCTTCAATACGAGAAGGGTGAATTCTTCCATCTTTAATAAGTGTTTCGATGGTTACTTTAGCAATTTCTCTTCTTAACGGATCAAAAGAGGAAATGACAATGGCTTCGGGTGTATCATCGATAATTAAATCTACACCAGTCACTGACTCAATGGTTCTAATATTTCTTCCTTCTCTTCCAATTAAGCGGCCTTTCATTTCATCATTTGGTAAATTAATTGTACTGACGGTTTGTTCACTGGCTACATCTTCTGAATAGCGTTGCATACTGGATACAATTAGATCTTTTGCTTTATCGTTGGCAATCAGCCTTGCCTCTCTTTCTTTTTCTTTGATGAAATTTGTCATTTCTATCGCCATTTCATTTTCGACTCTTTTCATAATTAAGTCTTTTGCTTTTTCTCTTGTTATTTTAGAAATACTTTCTAATTTTTTTATTTCTTCTTTAAGCATGTCCTCCATTTTAGCTTCTTTTTCTTGTAATTCTTTTTGTTTTGTTAATAAATTATTATCTCTTTCATCAAGCATTGCATCTCGTTTTTGTAACATCTCATCTCTTTTGTCTAGATTGTTTTCTCTTTGCATTAATCTTGATTCTGAATCTTTTATTTCTTCTTTTTTTTGTTTTATTTCTTTCTCAGCTTCACTTTTTAATTTAAAGGATTCTTCTTTTATTTCTAATAAAACGTCTCTTTTATGCTTATCCGCTTCTTTTTTAGCGTCTTGCAATAGTTTTTCGGCTTTTTTAGTGGCATTGTTTACTCGAATATAATCCATCACCACAATTACAATTGCTCCGATAATAATTCCGATAATTAAAGCTAAAATAATGGTTATTATATTTGTATTCATTTTTCTTCCTCCATTATTTTAAGATATAATTTTTTTTAATATCTATAGTTTAATTATAAAATTTTTAATGTGTTTTAGCAATACATAATTTTCATTATCAAGTATGCGATTATTTTTTTAATACTCCTATTGTGTTCGTCTACAAAAATTTTGATTTATCAATTTAACTAAATCACTCATTTTTTATTTTCTACAGTAAGGTTAATTTTCGTTCGGTAATACTCTTTCTTATTTTATATTAGGATTGTCTCTCTCTTTTTTCTATTGGTAGACTCAAAATTACTTTCGTTCCATTTTCGTTTTTTGAAAAAACTTTAATCTCTCCATTTACTTTTTCAAGCAAACTTTTTGTAATTGATAAACCCACTCCTACACCAGAATAAGAACTATTTTTGGTAGCGCTCGTTTTTTTAAATGGAGTAAAAATATTCTGTATTTCTTCCTCTTTTATTCCTATTCCTGTATCTTCTATTTC
>CAJTYF010000031.1 GCA_910583945.1 uncultured Bacilli bacterium | reverse complement strand
TTACTTAACTTTATTTCTTTCCTTTTCTGATTTTTGCCGGAACTTAAATTTTTATAATAACTCGTAATCTAGCTTAGACAATTAAATCAACATTTTTAAGTTAAATTTTTATTAATTCACTATGATTAATATGATTTCTCATTTCAAAGCCATTGATATGAAACTTAGGTCTATCATACTTATAGATAAATAAATTCTTTTCTTTATATTTTTTGGAATCCATTCATTAATTATTGCTAGATTTAACCATTTCTTCTTAAAATCTACTAATAATTCGTTTAAAGTATTGTATTCATGAATACCACTATAATCATATTCATTATTTAAAAACTCAGGTTCAAACCAATACACTTTATTATTTTTATAATAGACTAAAATGGAATGACTAGGACACCCTTTATAATCCTCATAAAACAAATAATAGGTTTCGTATTTTAAATCCGTATTTTTATCAAAATAATCACGATAGAGTTCTGTTCGGTCCCAACAAATGCCTAACTTACTTGTCATTAATTCTTCAGGAGACTGTAAAGAATAAGTTTTTCCATCATTTATTCCTGTATGTCGTCCACCGTTTTGATCCATCCAACCAAATTTAATTTCATTTTTACAATATTTGTAAAAGGTTTCTAAATCTCTTTTTTTGTTCAAATTCATATAATCCTTTATTTTTCTTTAGAATCTAAAAGGATAGTGACAGGTCCATCGTTTTCTAATTGAATTAACATATCCGCTCCAAAAATTCCTGTCTTTGTAGGAATCCATTCATTTAATTTTTGATTAAATTTCTGATAAAGAAGTTCGGCTTCTTCACGTTTTAGAGCTCTTGCAAATGAGGGACGATTACCTTTTTTTGTGTCAGCAAAAAGAGTAAATTGACTAATGGATAGGATGCTTCCATTGGTTTCTAACACACTTTTATTCATGAGACCATTTTCATCAGTGAAAATTCTTAAGTGAATGATTTTATTTATTATTGCGTCGATATCTTTTTCAGAATCGTTTTCAGTAAATCCAACCAATAAAGTTAAACCATGATCAATTTCTGATATTAATTTCTTGTCTACAGTGCATGAGGCATGTTTACATCTTTGAAGAACAACTCTCATCTTTTTCCCTCTTTTAGAATGAACGGAAGATGATTTAAACTGTCTAAAAAATTGTTTAAATTTTCTTTATTTTTCACTTTAACGGTTAAGGTATAAATGATTTTATCGTTCATTTCATTAGTAGAGAGATTCGTTACACTTACGTTTTTTAAAGAAGCTTGACTAATTAGCTCAGAAACGTAATTTTTATCGTTTAAGGTTTCGATGGTGATATCCGTTAGATAGTCGTAATCAGACGCTTCATTCCATGAAACGGTTAAGATTCGATTGGTTTTATTTAAAATGTTGGGACAACTCGCTTTATGAACGGTTATACCCTCTCCTTTTGTAATATAACCAACGATTTCATCGCCTTTTACTGGTTTACAACAGTTGGCTAAATTGATTAATATGTCGTTGTATTCTCCAACAAAGATATCGTTTTTGTTGTTTATTGTCGCTGGTTTTGCTTTACTATTTACTTTTAACGTTAATGCTTCTGGTAAGTTTTGTTTTTCTTCTGAAGTTAAATTAATAATGTAATTTGCGGTATATCTAAGGGTACCAATGTTCAGGTATAAATCTTCAATGTCGTTTAGTTTTAAGTCTTTTAAGATTTTATTTATTTTTTCTTCATTTAAGATTTCACTAAAAGTGCGTTTTTGTTTTCTAAGCTCTTTTTCTAAAATATTTTTTCCAGCTTCGATATATTTTTCTTTATCTTGTTTACTGTAGTACGCTTTGATTTTATTTTTGGCGGCTGTTGTACGAACAAAGTCTAACCATTCTCTGTTGGGGGTAGCATTTTTATTGGTATTGATTTTAACAGCATCACCATCATGAAGTTTATAAGATAACGGGACAATTTCGTCATTTACAATGGCTCCAACAGTTGTATCGCCGATTCTTGAGTGAATACGGTAGGCAAAATCAATGGGAGTTGAATCTTTTGGAAGTTCAATTACATCTCCATTAGGGGTAAAGACATAGATGGGTTCTTCTAATATATCGTTTTGAACGGAAGTTGTAAATTCTTCACTGTCGCTTTCGTTAAAGTTTTCAATCATACTACGGTATATTTCTAATTTTTGTTCCATCATGCTTTGGATTTTTTTCGTTCCTTTTTCTTTGTAAGACCAGTGAGAAGCAATTCCTTTTTCAGCAATTTCATCCATTTCATAAGTTCTGACTTGGACTTCAAAGACACTTCCATCGGGACCATATATTCCTGTGTGTAGAGATTGATACATGTTTTCTTTAGGCATCGCGATATAATCTTTGAATCGCTTTGGAATAGGACGGAACTTTGAATGAATCCAACCAATGGTTAAATAACAATCGCTTATTTTTTCGGTGATGACACGTAGAGCTAAAATGTCATAGATTTCACTCCATTTTTTGCCTTTTTCTAGTTTTTTATAAATGCTATAAACGCTTTTTACACGGCTTTTAATTTTAAATTTTATGTTATCTTTGATGAGCATTTCAGAAATACTATCTTGCATTTCCGTTAAGGTTTCATTTAATTCTTCTACAGATGCGTTTAATTTTTCTAATATGTCTTCATAAACGTCTGGTTTTGAATAACGCAAACATAAGTCTTCTAATTCGCTTTTAATCGAGTAAATACCTAAACGATGGGCAATGGGTATTAAAACGGTCATGGTTTCGTTGGCTTTTCTTTTTTGTTTTTCAGGTCTTACAGCCCAAATGGTTCGCATGTTGTGTAAACGATCGGCTAGCTTAATAAATAAAACTCGAACGTCTTCTGATAATCCTACTAACACTTTTCTTAAATAAATGGCGGAAGCTTCTTTGGAATCAGGAAGTTCTAACTTATTAATGGTACTAATGGTTTTTACTATATTAGCGATTTCTTCGTTAAAGGCGTCTTTTAATTCTTCATAAGTAGAGGTACCATTGTTGATGGTTTCATGTAGAAGCGCTCCCATAAGAGTCGTTTTATCGACGTTTAAGTCACTTAAAATCAAGGCAACGTTTAAAGGATGCATGATGTAATCTTCGTGTGTCAGTCTTTTTTTTCCTTCATGGGCTTTTTTTGCAAAATCATACGCTTTTTCAATTTCTTGTAAATCTGTTTCGTTAAAGTTTTCTTTTATTTTTTCATAAAGGGTTTTAAAATTAGGTTCAATCATGTTTTTTCCTCTTTTCTAAATGGTTTAAGTAGTGGATGATTTCTTGTTCGGTGAGATTAAAAATGTCATCTACTACATCGTATAGGGTTAAATTGGTGACTTTGCCTTTCCCCCATTTGGTTTCTCTTAAACAATTCCAAATCATATTTTCTGTAATACAAGTTAATTTATTTAAAGAAAATTCTTTTTGTTTGGATTTTAGAGCGGGCATGACTCTTTTATAAAGTTCGGTTACATTTTTAAAGGTTTCGTCTATCATATTTTTACCACATCCACTTTAATTTCATTATAAAACAAAATGGGCTATTGCACAATCTTTATTGTGTTTCATTAAATTTCGTTTTTTTTCATATTTTTAATAGAAGGTTATTAAGGAGCATGTATGAAAAATAAATTCATTGCGTCCACCATGATTTTGATTTTAGGTGGCTTTATTACTAAGATTTTAGGTTTTGTTATTAAAATTGTTTATACAAGAATTATTACTAATGATGGCGTTAATCTTTATTCTTTAATGGTCCCTACCTATTCTCTTTTAATTACAATTGCAACGCTTGCGATGCCGATGGCAATTTCTAAACTTGTGAGTGAGGGTAAAAAAAGAAGTTTATCTATTTTGATGTCTTCTGTTTTTATTATGATTTTTATTAATTTTTTTCTTGTTTCGATTATGTTTTTTTTAAGTAAGCCTTTAGCGGTTCATCTTCTTCATAACGAAGAGGTGTATTATCTTCTTTTGGCGGCATCTTTAACGTTACCTTTTATTAGTCTTTCGAGTATTGTAAAGGGGTATTTTTTTGGTAAACAAAAAATGTTTCCTTATGCTTTATCTAATAATTTAGAACAAGTGATTCGGCTTCTTTTAATTGTTTTGTTTTTACCTTTTTTTGTAAAGAAAAGTATTCTTTTAGGTGTTGTGGCGTTTATTCTTTTAAATATTGTTTCGGAGTGTTTTTCTGTTTTTGTTTTTTGCTTCTTTCTTCCTAAACGAACTTTAATTAGAAAAGAAGACTTGAAATTGGATTTAGGAACGATGAAAGACATTTTAGGAGTGAGTCTTCCAACGGTTTCTTCAAGATTTATTGGAAATATTGGGTTCTTTTTCGAACCGATTCTTCTTACTCAAATTTTACTGAGTCGTGGGTTTACGAGTGCGTATATTTTAACAGAATATGGTGCTTACAATGCGTATTCCATTGCTCTTCTTACGATGCCTAGTTTTTTTATTACGGCGATTAGTAGTGCTTTAATTCCGGAGATTAGCAAATACCATCACCAAGGAAATCAGGAGATGGTAAAACGTCGCTTGAAACAAGCGCTTCGGATTGCTTTTTTTATCGGTTTTTTATTTAGTTTAGGGATTTTTATGTTTCGTGATCAGCTTCTTTTTACGCTTTATGGAACCTTTAATGGAAGTCAATATATAAAAATTTTAGCTCCTTTCTTTGTTTTGTTTTATATTGAAGCACCCATGCAAAGTTTTTTACAAGCAAGTAATAAAGCAAAGAAAAGTTTTTCTATTACCTTAATTGCTCTGGTTGTTAAACTTATATGTATGTGTTTGTTTGCCTATTTAAAATTTGGGATGTATGCTTTAGTTTTTGCGGAAATTATAGACATTATTTTAGTTGTGTTTTTATGTTTTAAAGAAATAAAAAAAGAATTGGCAGGGCTTTAATAACTGAGAAAATTTTATAACTCTTATATTCTTTAAAAGGATAAATTATTAAAGGCTTATATGCCAATCTTTTTTGCTATCTTAGCATTTTTTTATTCAAGGCGTCAAGAAGTTTCGTTTCATTTTTTCTTTCCTATTTTCCAAATTTTTTTGAAGGAAACTTACTTTCGTAAATAATATATGGCTTTATGATATTGTAAAAAAGAGATTCATTACGATTGTATTTCTTAAACAAAGAATTGGCAATAATATCCGCCCATTCAATTAAATAACAATTTTGAGATTCGTAGTAAGTAATTTCAAAATCAATTTTTTTAAATTTAATTGAGGTTTCTAATTGTTCTAAAACCAGTTTGTTATATAAATAAGGCTTAAGAGCTAAGCGATGCCCTATTTTAACAGTACGGTTATCTAAATGAAGGTTTATTTTTTTGATTAGGGGATAAGCTTTTAAAACACTTTTCACCAGTAATTGGATTAAATAATTGTAGCATGCGTTTTTATCGTCGGATTTAGTGAGTAACATGGTTGTTTTTTCTAAATCTAAGACTAAGTATCGGATTTTAATTCCTTTAAATAAAATTTTTTCTAAAAGAAGTTTTCGCTCTTCTGTATTCAATTGCCACCCTTTGATTTCTTGTTTTTTGGAAATTTTTCTTTCTTGTTTAAAACGATTGATGACTCTTCCAGCTCTTTTACTTAAAGTTTTTTTAAATTTAGGCTCTACTTCTAATGCACAAATTAAAAAATATCTTCCCTCTTTTCCCAAGTTTCCAGATTCGTCGATATAAAGATTGATTTCTTTCATCTAAATCCCCTCTTCTAGGCTTTTTAGTTTAGCACTCCTTTATGGGATAGGCAAATTTTTTTTAAGTTTTCGCATTAAGTTTTCGCTTTTAAGATGATATTTTTCAATGATTGCTTTTTTTCTTTCGAGCTTTTGACTTGTATGAATGAGATTTTCTTTAATTCTCTTTTCATATCTTCGAAATTCTCGATTTGATTTCAGTTCTGGATATTTTATTAAGCTCATGGTGACTAATTCTTCTAATAGAGCTTTATTTTGAATTGTTTTTTCTATAGCTCCATCAAGAGCTTGAGCTCCCACTTCTATTTCACTTAAATTTTCTTCTAAGGCTTCAATTTTTTGATTGTTTAAAAGACGATTATAAACGTTTAAATGGTGGGAAAAGAGAACGGATCCAGTAAAAAAATAAAAGAATTTGTTTCTAACGAAAGGCAAGGAAAATAAAAGTGGAAATCTAGACCATTTGCAAGCTTTTTTTAAATTCGAAGTAATCAACATTTTTTTGATTTCTTCCTGTTTCTCATAAGAATAGTGTTCTAAATGGTTCGCCTGTTGTACGTGGTCTTCTAAATAAAGTTTATTAATTTCTAGCTGTAGACCATTTAATTCTTTTAAACTGATTTTTTCATTTAAAGCTAGTCTTTCGTTTTCAATGGTTTTGGCTTGATCTTGTTTTAAACTTTTTTTTAAGTTCATTAATTTTTGTTCTTCTAATTCAAGTTTTAATTTTGTACTTTCAGGTATTTTCTTGTTTTTTTCTGTTTCTAAAAAGATTAGTAAATTTTCAATTCTTTGTTCTATTTTTTCGTATTCTTTCTCTTCTAATTCGGTTTTTAACAACTCTTTTTTTGTTTCCACTTCTAATTCTTTTGATTCTTTATTTACAAATGAGAAATTAACAGAGGTTAGTCTTTGCTCTTCAATAGGTTCTTTTTTTTCTTCTTCCAATTTTTCTTTCGTTTCTTCTTTTAAGTTTTCCGTTTTTAAAACGAATTTAGGTTCTTCGGAAAAGGTTATAGGATTTTGCTGTTCTAAAGGTCCTCTTTTTTCTTGCACAATAGCTTCTTCTATTCTATCTTCTTCTCTTTTTTCCGGAATAAGAGTGATTCTTTTATTTTCTTCAATGATTTTTTCCAAATATTTATTAATTTTGTCACTGATTTCGTATTCTTTTGTTTTTCCTTCTTTTAATAATTTAATACAATACTTTTTTATTTCTTGTTTTATTTCTTCTTCTAAGTCTTTTATTTCTTCTAATTCAGAGTTTTTGGCTTCAAAAGCTTCTAAAACCTGTTTTTCAATTTCTTGTAAAAGTTTTTCTTCTTTTGGAATAAGATACATTTCCTCTTGTTTGAGTTCTTTTAAATAGATTTTTTTAATTTTCTTTTTTAAGTCTAGCGTTTCTTTGGATTGTTTTTCCAATGTTTTCTCATTTTTTAAAATAGTTTCTTCTTTTCGTAAATGCTTTTCTACTGTTTCATAAATTTTACCCACCACTTCTTTGGGCTTTTTGATTTTGTTTTCAACAATGGCTTGATCTAAAATCGGTAGGACTTCTTCTTTTAATTCTATTATTTTTTTTATTTCTTCTTTTTTTTCTTCTTCAGGCATTTC
The DNA here is from genome assembly GCA_910583945.1 of uncultured Bacilli bacterium. GTDB lineage: Bacteria > Bacillota_I > Bacilli_A > RF39 > UBA660 > MGBC108787. The sequence continues at coordinate 10,098 of CAJTYF010000031.1, read as the reverse complement.
AATTATTTTAGAGATGATTTCTTCTGTAATGCTTTTAAGTTCATCTTTTGTTATTTCTTTTAAAGGTTTCGCTATTAAAGTATTTGGAACATCTATTGCTTCCCATTTGTCTTTTATTTTTATATTTTTAGACGCCTTTACTAAGTTTTCTTGATTTTTTAATTGGTTCTTTTTGTCTTTTGAAGGGTACAAAAAAAAGCCAATGATACTAAGCAAAAAAAGAAAGATTGCGTGGATTAATCTTCCTAAAAATTTTATGATACGTAAGATTAGATTTTCTTTTTCTTTTTTCATAAGTTAAGTATATCAAATATTTTAAATTATAGAAATCTTTTTATTATTTATTAGCGTTTCTTTATAAGATAGATAGGATTGATGGTTCATTCTTATGTGGTTTAAATGATTGATTAAAATTAATAAAATAAATAAAATCAAGACTATTTCTCCTATGATTCCAAAAAGTGTTCCTAATTTTATTTTTTTTATCGTCTTTATCATTCTCATCACCGTTTTATTTATTTTATCAAATCCTATTTTTAAAGTCTAGATCTTCATTCGATTCTTGCTCAAGTTGACTTTTTCTTCTTTTTAATTCCAATATATTTTTTAAAAGCGTTAACCATTCTTTTCTTTTTTCTATTTTATCATCTTCAGAATCTACCTTATTTTTATCTATTCCTAATTCTATTAAATGTTTATAAAGCGTTCTAATATCTACTTTAAATTCTTTTGCTAGTTCTTTAGCCCTTTCTTTTTTATAGTATTTTCTAATTTTTTCATTTTCTTCTTCTAACCATATTCTTTTGTTCGGCTTGTAGAGACCTAAATTTTTTAATTGTTCAATTAGAATTTCTTTTGATACTCCTATTGTGTTTGCCAGTTCATAATTAGGAATTTTTTTATAATTTTCTTCCAAGTAAAGATTTTCTTTATCGCTCCAATCATGTGGTACATAGGCTACGACTTGAAAAGATAAATCATTTACCACAACCTTAATCGCACCTACACTTCTATTTAAATGTTTCGCCATTTCTTTGGGCGATAAACTCGCTTTATTTTCTCTAATATACTTAATTTCACGTAATTCCCAATATCTACTACTTGTATATCTAGCATTAATTTCTTGTTTAAAACTATTTATGGCGGCTTCTGTCTTTTCTAATTTTTCAACAATTTCTTTAGTGCTTTTTCCCTGATAAATGAGTAGCTTTGCTAAAGCTTTCTGTTCATTGGTCCATCGATTTGTTTTCTTTGCTATGTGAGTCTCTTGTTTTCTTTTTTCTTTCAACCACTTCGGTTCTTTTCCTAAACTATTTTTTTCTAAATTATGAATATCCCATATATCTTGATTTTTTTCTAAGAAGGTAAATAAGGATTTTATTGGAACCAAATAATAGCTTTTTTTCTTGCTTAAAGATTTTTTTCTAACTACTAATCCTCTGGGTATCCAAGTACTTTTAATTGTGTCACGAGAAATTTTAAAAATTTCACATAGATCTGTTAAGGTTAAGTGATTATAATTATTAGTAATCATACTCCCAAGATTCATTAAAACGGCTTGATGCTTAATCGCTTTAGTGTTTCTATTTAATTTTTTTGAAATCGTTTCGATTTTGATATTCCCCCACATCTCTTTTAAAAGTTCTTGTTCTTCTTCGGTCCATATATCGTTTAAGGGAATTCCTAATTTTTCCGCTTTTTGATAAATGGCATTTACCGTTCTATTTAATTCGTTTGCTATTTCTGAAACGGGTTTCTTTTCATTAATTAATACTTTTAACTGCTCTATTTCTTCCTCTTGCCAAATATTGGAAGGGTGTTCTTCCAAATTTAAAGAATTAGCTACTTTTTTCAAAGTTTCTCTTGTACAACCTATTTCTTTTGCTAAAGCATTTGTTGATTTATTTTGCCAATTTTCTTTAATGTACTGTTTTTGTTCATCTGTAAAATCTGATACCTTCATAAACCTCTTCTTTCCTTGACGTTATTTTATCAAACGGTTCTTAAAAAGTCTATAAAAGAAATTCTATAAGTTACTTTTCTTAATTAAATAGATTTTTGTTTTCTTTTTAAAGGCATAAAACACGTCTTTAATGGTTAAATTTTTCTTACTTAATTCCGCTTCTAACCATTTTTTATCTTTTCTAATATAATTTAATGCTTTCTCTTGTAAAACACCATCTACAATTAAGGGCATAGGATAATTGCTTTTGGTTCTAAAGACATTGTATTTAAATATAGAAAGTTTTCCATTAGGTTCTAAGAAAGCGTATTCAATTTCATCAATGCTTTTGATTTCATTTTGCCTTAGACTTAATAATAAATCGTCCATACTGTATCGTTGACGAATCATTTCTTTATAGTTCACGTTTCCATTCGCGATGATTAAAGAAGGTTTGCCACCAAAAAGAGTTCTAAAGGTTCGGGATTTAATGCTTACAAAGGCAAGAATAAGTTCTAGTAGAACTAAAAGGGCTATAGGTATAATGGTAAAAAAGATAGAGTCGTCGATGTTTTCAATACTAATGGCTACTAATTCAGCAATTAAAATTGAAACAATTAAGTCAATAATACCCAGTTGACCAATTTCTCGTTTGCCCATAATTCGATAAGCTAAAATAATAAAAAAGTAAAAGAAAGTTGTACGAAGCGTTATGGTTAATAATTCCATTTTATCACATCCTACACCTATTATGTTCGAATTCATAAGTTTTTAATCATAACATATAGTTTATTAGGTGAAGAAATGTGAAATATTTAAAAGATTATGGGATGCTTTGTTTAAAATTTTTTATTTTTTTTATGATTGGAAGTTTAATCACAAGTGTTCTTTATTATTTTTTAGTGAGTCAAAAAGTGGTTTATGGCATAAGTGTGCTCTATTTAGGACTTGTTTTTTTTCTATTTTGTTATAAAGCGGGAAAGAAAGCAAATTCTAAAGGATTTCTAGTAGGTCTTAAAATAGGTGCTCTCTTTGTTTTAATGTTATTTCTTATGAGTTTAATTGTTAATGGTTTTCGTTTTAAACTTTTTCAATTTGCTTTTTATCTTATTATGATTGGAATAAGTGTTATTGGAGCAACGATAGGGATTAATAAGAAAAAATAAACAACGTTTTGCTGTTTATTTGTTTTTTACTTCATAAAATTTAAAGTTTTCTTTGACTTGAATGTACGATTTTTCGTTGTAGACTTCTTTGGTTACTGGATTGTTCATTCTAGGAAGGCTTGTTTTTTCGTAAAGTTCTTCTAAAGTGATTTGTTCTTCGACACAGGAATCGTTGTAATAACAATATTTGGCCGCTTCTTCGATTCTTTTAATGGTGTTTTCAAGTAATCGAGTATTGTGTTTTTTAATGACTTTATAGGTTGATGGAATGGCAATAAATAGACATAAAAGAAGTGCTGTTAAATAAAGCGTTATTTTATTCTTCATTGATTTCTCCATAATAGTTTTTTAAAAATTCTTTTTTGTAATTTAAGAGCTGATCACTTTTTATGGCTTCGCGTATTTCTTCGGTAAGATGAATTAAAAAGCGAATGTTGTGAATGGATAACAGTCTTGCTCCAAAAGTTTCTTTAGCATTAATGAGGTGACGAATGTAGGCTTTGGAATAATTTTTACAGGCGTAACAATCGCACTCGTTACTTAATGGCGTAAAGTCTTCTTTATATTGACTATTTTTAATGTTTAGTTTACCAAATTTGGTTAAAGCATGACCATGACGGGCTAATCTGGTAGGGCTTACGCAATCAAAAAGGTCCACGCCTCTTATCACTCCTTCAATGATGTCTATGGGTTCTCCTATTCCCATTGCGTATCTTAATTTTTCTTTAGGAAGGTAAGCGGTTGAATAAGCGAATGCTTTATACATGTCTTCTTTACTTTCATGATCGTTTGCAACGCCTCCAATGCTATATCCATCAAAGCCAATTTTAACGGTTTCTAAAGCACTAAATTTTCTTAAATCTTCGTGAGGGCCGCCTTGTACAATTCCAAACAACATTTGATTAGGATTTTTATGTGCTTCTTTCCCTCTTTTAGCCCAGCGTAATGTTCTTTCTATGCTTTGCTTTAAATACTCATAAGAAGCGGTGGCGGGTGGGCATTCATCAAAACTCATTGCAATATCGCTGTCTAATTTATTTTGAATCTCAATCGATTTTTCTGGGGTTAAAAATAAATTGTCTCCGTTAATGTGATTTTTAAATTTAACCCCTTCTTCAGAAATATCTTTAGGTTTCGCTAATGAAAAGACTTGAAAACCACCTGAATCGGTTAAGATGGGGCCATCATAATTCATAAATTTGTGAAGTCCTCCAGCATGATTTACTACTTCTTCTCCAGGTCTTAACCATAAATGATACGTATTGGATAAAATAATTCCTGACTTTACTTCCTTTACTTCTTCTGGAGATAAGGTTTTGACTGTGGCTTCTGTTCCAACAGGCATAAACATAGGTGTTTCATAGACTTTTCCATTATAAATGATTTCACCTAAACGGCCTTTTGTTTGTTTTTCTTCTTTTTTTACTTTAAACTCTAATTTCATAATCCTTCTCTTTTCTATTTTTATTTTATAAACATGGCATCTCCAAATGAAAAGAAACGATAATTGTTTTCAATGGCTTTTTGATAGGCCTTTAAAATATATTCTTTTTTGGAAAAGGCACTGACTAGCATGAGCAATGTACTTTTGGGAAGATGAAAGTTGGTAATTAAGCCATCAATGGCTTGAAATTCAAATCCTGGATAAATAAAGATTTCCGTGTTTCCTTCACATTCCTGAAAAGTTTGGTATTTTTTTATAATCGTTTCTAAAGTTCTTGTGGTAGTGGTTCCTACAGCAATAATTCTTCTTTTTTCTTTTTTGGCCTGATTTAAAATGTCCGCCGTTTCCTTGCTCATTTGATAAAATTCACTATGCATTTTGTGTTTTGAGACATCACTCACCTCAACAGGTCTAAAGGTGCCTAATCCAACATGAAGTGTAACATGAGTTAAGATGATTCCCTTTTTTTCAATCTTTTCTAATAAACTTTCTGTAAAATGAAGTCCGGCGGTTGGGGCAGCGCTACTTCCAATATTTTTAGCATAAACAGTTTGATAGCGATCTTTTTCATCTAGTTTTTCGTGAATATATGGAGGAAGTGGCATGTCTCCCAATTGCTCTAAAATATTCATAAAAATTCCTTCATAAACAAACTTAACTACAACCAAGCCTTCTTCTTTTTTTTCAATGACTTCAGCTAAGAGTAAATTATGTCCAAAAATAATTTTGGTTCCAACACGTAGTCTTTTAAAAGGACGTGATAAACATTCCCATTTGTCTTCTCCAAGTTCTTTTAATAACAAAAGTTCAATGGTGGCGTTTGTTTCTTGTTTTTCTCCAATTAAACGAGCCGGAATGACTTTAGTGTCGTTTATGACTAAAACGTCTCCTTTTTTTAGTTCATTTATGATTTCATTGAATTTTGTGTGTTCAATTTCACCATTTTGGCGATTTAAGAGCATTAATTTAGAATCACTTCGATTTTTTAATGGCGTTTGCGCAATACAATGTTCTGGCAACTCATAATTAAATTCTTCTGTGCTCATTTTATTCCTTCCTTCAGTATATTTATAACGTATTGATAGATTTCTTCTTCGATATTTGATACCTTTCGTATTTGATTGTCTTTAACACATTCAATTTTTTTAAAATTTTTCATTTTTGCTAATTCTAAATAGGTTTCTACGGTTCTTTTTTGAAATTCTTCATTGCTTTCATTTTCATCTAGGGCTTCTTCTCTACTTTCTCTTAGTTTTTTTCCGTAGGTAAAGGGCATGTATAGAAAAAAAGTTTTATCTGGTTTGGGTAATTTTAGCATTTCATATTCTAATTTATCTTCCCAATTAATAAATTCTATTCTTTGATCTTTTTCTTTTATTTTAGCGGATTGAATTCCCATATTGGATTCGACCCAACGATCTAGTATGACTACATAGCCTTTTTCTAAATAACTTTCAATTTCTTCTTTGTGATAATAACGATCCGCCGCAAGGTATAAGGACCAAAGATAAGGATCCATATTTGCTGATGTTTCTGGGAACCAACCTTTTGAAATATATTCTTTGCCTAAAATAGGACCACCTACGATTTTTCCTGTCGGTGATTTATAGTCTGGAAAGGAAAAACGAATGGTTAAAAGACCTAGTTTTTTTAATCTTTTTTCTAAAGCCTTGGATTGAGTCTCTTTTCCAGAACAATCTGTTCCTTCAAATGAAATTAATATTCCCTTTTTTTTGACCATGATTTCTCTATCTTCTTTCATTTTTGTTTCTTCAACTTGATCTATTTTTTAAAACATTGAACTGTTGTAATCTATTTTTAAATGTTCATAAGACTTTTCTGTTGCTACTCTACCACGAGGAGTTCGTTTGATAAAGCCTTCTTGTAACAAAAAGGGCTCTACGACATCTTCAATTGTAGATATTTCTTCTCCAATGGATGTAGCTATTGTTTCTACTCCTACAGGTCCTCCGTTAAATTTAGTAATTAAGCTTGTTAAATACTCTATATCTATAGCGTCTAAACCAAAATCGTCAACTTTTAATTTTTTTAATGATGAATTTGCTAGTGTTTCGGTAATACAAGTATCGCCATTTACTAAAGCAAAGTCTCGAACTCTTTTAAATAAACGATTAGCAATACGTGGTGTTTTTCGACATCTTTTGGCAAGTATTTTAGCAGCATGCTCTTCAATTGGCATATCTAATACTTTACTTGTTCTTTTAATAATGCGTTCTAGCTCGTTTTCTTTGTAATATTCTAATTTTGAAATTATTCCAAAACGATCTCTTAGAGGAGCTGATATGTCTCCAGCACGGGTTGTGGCTCCTACTAATGTAAAGGGCGGTAAATCTATTTTAATATTTCTAGATTTTCCTTCCGCACCAATAACTAAATCAATTTCAAAATCTTCCATTGCGGGATATAAAACTTCTTCAATAAATTTAGGCATTCGATGAATCTCATCAATAAACAAAACATCTCCTGGTTCAAGGGTTGATAAGACAGCTGCTAAATCACCTGTTTTTTCCAGTGAAGGACCACTTGCAGTTTTCAAATTGGTTCCAAGTTCATTTGCAATGATGTGAGCAAGAGTCGTTTTTCCAAGGCCTGGTGGACCATAAAGGAGTACATGATCTAAGGGTTCACTTCTCATTAAGGCGGCTTTAATAAAAACGTTTAGATTTTCTCTTATTTCATTTTGACCAATGTATTCTTCTAAGCTTTGAGGACGAATGTTTTTCTCAAATACGTCTTCATTTTTTTCTTCAGGATCAATAATTCTTTCTTTCATTTTTGCTTCCTTTCTATTTTAATAATAATTTCAATGCTTCTTTAACTTGTTCTTCTACTGGTATTTCCTTTGATACTTTAGGTAAGATTTTTTTGATATCGTTATTTTTATAACCTAAACTTTCTAGTACTTCTACTAATTCGCTCAAGTCTTGATTTGTTAATGTACTTGAAGCACTTAGTTTTCCTTTTAAATCTAAGATTATTTGGCGTGCTATTTTGTCTCCAATTTTAGGAAATTTTGTAAGATAAAGGGTATTTTCACGGTCAATAGCATCAATAATTCCTGAAACGCTTCCTAATGCAAACATTGGAAGCGCCATTTTTGGTCCTAATCCTTTGACATTAATGAGCCTTAAAAATAATTCTTTTTCTTCCATAGAGTTAAAACCATAAAGTGAAAATTCATCTTCTCGAATATGAGTATAAATATAAATGGTTTGCTCACTTTCTATTGGATAACTAAAAGGATTGGCAACAAATATTTGGAATCCAATCCCATTATTTTCAATGGTTACATAATTTTTTTCGGTTTCTTTAATTATTCCTTTTATAAAACTAAACATACAATCACCTAATTTCTATTTTAGCATAGATTTAGAACGTTTCTAGTAAAAAGGTTTTAAATATTAAAAATTTATCATCATTCCCACTTACTATTTTATAATCTAATTCAGCAATTTTTTCAATAAAACTTTTCAAGTCTTCTTCATAAAAAATAGAACTATTTCGAGATAATTTATCGATTTGCCATTCTTGCATTTTTAATTGCTTTCCAATATCTTTTTTATAATAACCTTGGGACATTAAGAATTTAACTTGATACATTAAGCGGTATTCTCTAGCTAAAAGTCTTACTAAAACGATGGGATCAATCTTTAGTTTATATAAGTCTTCTAAAATATATAACGCTTTTCTTAAGTTTTTATTTACAACTGCTTCGATAAATTTAAAATTATTGTCTTCAATGGATTTGGAAATTATTTCTTTTACGTCTTTTAATAAAATGGTTGAAGTTTTTTCATAATATAAAAATAATTTCTGAATTTCATTATAAATTAAATCGTAATTGTTTTGACAAGATTCTATTAAATATTCTAACGTTTCGTTCTCTATTTTATATTTGTTTTTAAAAATATAATCTCTTACTTTGTTTGTTAAATCTATTTTAGAAAGATTCCCTACAGTTATTATTTTGTATTTTTTTTCAAACATTTTGGTCACTTTTTTACGATTGTCAATTTTTTCATAGGTGGTAAAAATAAGGGTTGTTGTGGCAATTGGGTTTTCCATGTAATTTAAAAGTTTTTGCATGTCTTCTTCTTTGTCTTTATTACTGGTAAAGAAAAGAGCATTTTTAACAATGATTATTTTAGATTCTTCAAACATAGAGACATAAGTGGCTTCTGTTAAAATATCGTCTAGACATGATTCTTGTAAATCTAAAGTTACAAGATTCGTTTCATTTTTAATTATTTTTTGAATTTCTTCTTCAATAAGACGATAACTTTCGCCATAAATTAAGTACATGATCATTCCTTCTTTTTTTTATTATAACATAAAGAATAAAAGAGAACAAAAGATAACTTGCACTCCATTTCTCTTGATTTTTACTTTATTTGAGTCTTTTTGTATATGTTTAGTAGACAAAATTTTTAAAATTTTGATTTTTTTAAAGTAAAAAAAGAAATAAGACATGAAAAATTCTCTTATTTCTTTTTTGTTTAGGAATTAATAACGGTACAATTATAGCTTGTCTTTTCCAATTGCTCAATATATTTAGAAATTTCATCATATTCTACTAACTCTTCGTAATCTAATTTAATTGTTGAGGTTTCATCGTCTCTTTTATATTCATGATTTTTAAACAATTTAAGTTCTTCAACATTTGCTAAATAATGATTGGATTTAAAATTTATAATCTTCTTTACCCGTTACAATATAGCTATCTTTATCTTTACTATATTTTAAACTAATCGTTCCTTCAATATCATACATATAAACTTTAACTTCTTGAAACGGAGTGTACGATGCTCCATTCATCACACAGTTGTAAGATTAATGCTCAATATTTGGAGTAGGCGTAAAAGAATTATTTGGGTCATTATTGTTCTGGTTAATGTTACTTTTATTATTAAAAATTAAGAATAAGTCCACACCTATAGCAATCATAATGCCAATTAGTAATAGAAAAACTAAGCTCTTTTTATTCATTTGTTCACCTCTTAACAACATCCATATCCATTCCCAGTGGGAGGACAATTGCCTCCGCCTCCTTCAGAACTACCTGATGAACAAGACTGAGTATTACAACTCGCACTACATGAACTCCAACTTCCATATATAGCTCGTGAACTATCACATTTATCAATGTATACATTGACATTTTTATCGCATGTATTACTGTTTCCTGCTTTGTCTTCTATTTGATAGGTGCCAAATGGAGATGTTGATAATGTACTATTGTAATGTTGTGTAGCAATATTAGTTTTAACACACTCACTTAAGTTGTCTTGACAACTTAAACTTATCGTTCGATCTCCACCTGTCCATGAAGTTGATTCTCCTGTATACGAACAAGTTGGTTTCGTTTCATCTCTTTTCACGGTTACTTGTTGGTGACAAACATTTCCAGCTTTATCGGTGACATTTAATTCAATCTGAACATAAAATTCACTATCTATTATTAACTCTGTTCTGGCTAAATACTCCTTTTCATTGGTTACTTTCTCTCCCACATTGGTTAACCATTT
>CAJTYF010000030.1 GCA_910583945.1 uncultured Bacilli bacterium | reverse complement strand
TATTATAACAAATGGAATATGTTTTTTCTTTTCCCGACATTCCGTTACACTATCGACTATATTTTGATGTTGCTAATTTATGTTATTAAAGATATAATTAAGTTACAAATAAGGTAAAAGCTTTATTTGGTTATAAATAGTCTTTAGGAAGGAAAAAAGAAAAAATGAAGAAAGTAAAAAAGACAAAGGGGGGGGGGTTATTAGAAACTAATAACCAACTAGAAAGGTTTACCAAAGATAAAAGGAATAAAAAAATCATGTATTCAATACTAGGAATACTTTTAATCATAGGAAGTATCACGTTATATAAAACGTTTGCTTTCTATGAAGAGAAGAAAAGTTTTAATGTATTAAAAGGAAGAATTCCTAATTTTACAAAAAGTAATTTAATATTAGCTTTGACATTAGATGGAAAAGAAGTGGATACTTATCCAAGTAAAGGAGAATATAAAGTAGATGTCATTTGTGATAATGAAGCAATAGGACGATGGGATTATAAGGAATGGTCTATTTATGTATCCAATTTAAAAAGTAAAACTATAAATTGTCAAATTGATTTTAAGACGAAGTATCAAGAAAATTTATTAAATGGAGCAAATCCGGTTTTGAAAGAAGAGTTAATACCAGTGAAAATTGAAAGCAATGGAAGCGTTACTTATGCTGATGTAACAATGGAATGGTATAATTATGCTGAGAAACAATGGGCAAATGCTGTTATTCTTTTAGAGAGTGCTAAAAGCAAATACAAAGTAGGAGATACAATAAGTGAAAGTGATATCGAAAGTTATTTTGTATGGATTCCAAAATATGCATATAAAATTCAAAGTTTAGGTGTTAATACTACGCAAGCCCCGTTTGAAATCAAATTTGGAACTACCAATACTGTAAACAATGATACAGAATGCGTTACTCCAAATGCAAGTGGAGAAAATGGAAGTTGTGCTGTTGGGAAATATATGACGCATCCTGCTTTTACTAGTTTTGGAGATGTTAAAGGGCTATGGGTAGGAAAATTTGAAACAGGGTATAAAGGAAGTACAGATACGGCTAGTTCTCAAAAAAATGAAAACAATTCAAGTAAAGTGCAAATTAAACCTAATGTTCATTCATGGAGAAGTATCAATGTATCCAATGCCTTTAAAACAAGTTATGGTTATAAAAGAGAATTAGATAGTCATATGATGAAGAACACCGAGTGGGGAGCTGTAGCCTATTTGACGAATTCTATTTATGGAAAATGTATAGCAAACGTATGTGAAGAAATTTATATTAATAATCATAGTTCGTATATAACTGGATGGTCTGGAAAAAGTTTAAAGGCAGCTGCTTCAACAAATGGCTATTCTTTTAGTGACAAAAATAGTGTAAATGCAAGCAATACTGGAAATTATAGTGGCATTTATGATTTGAGTGGAGGAAGTGAAGAATTGGTAGCTGGTGTTCGAGGGTCACTTACTAGTAGTAGTTCAGCAGGCTTTAGCACAGGAGATACTTTTAATACAAAATATTATGATGTTTATTCAACTAGTCGTAATAGTTATACAGATTATACAACTAGGATACTAGGAGATGCGACAGCCGAAACAAAAGGTTGGAATTCAAATTTTTCTTATTATATTTTTTCAAGTAATCCATGGTTTGCACGTGGCGGAAATGCAGGATCTGGTAGTTCTGTTGGTTTGTTTTTTATGTCTCATAATCCTGGATGGGTTCAACCTTATTATGGCTTTCGTCTTGTACTTGCTTTTTAATTTTATTAAAAGTGTAAATGATAAACATTTATGCTTTTTTTCTTGCATGTTAAGAAAGAGAAAGGTACAATACAAAAAAGAGGAATGGGAAAATGAATGTTAAAATAAAAAGTTTTAAAAAAGGAAAAAAAAATTCTTATACGATTGATTTTGTAGGAAATCAAGAAAGTGTTGTTTTATATGATGACGTTATTTTAAAAAATAATTTATTAATAAAAAAAGAACTTGATACCGAATTATTAAAAAAAATACTTTTAGAAAATGCGTCTTTGGAGTGTTATTATAAAGGTTTAAATTATTTAAACTATAAAAGACGTTCTAAAAAAGAAATTGAAAATTATTTAGAAAAAAGTGGCTTTTTAAAGAAAGATATTCATACCAGTATTGAACGTTTAGAAAAAGAAGGTTTTATTAATGAAAAACAATATTTAGAAGCTTTTATTAATGACCAAGTTCATTTAACGAATCATGGTCCTTTAAAAATTATTCAAAAACTTAAATTATTAGGTTTTCAAGAAATAGAAATTAGAAATTATTTAGAGACTTTTTCAAGTGCTGTTTGGCAAGAGAAAATTGCCTTTATTGTTAATAAAAAAATTAAAAGTAATCGTCATCTAGGAAATATTAAATTAAAAGAAAAATTATTGTTTTCATTGATAAGTGAAGGGTTTAAAAAAGAAGAAATTTTAGAAGTTTTAGATAAAATAAATTTTGTTTCTAAACCTTCTATTTTAAAAAAAGAAGCAGAAAAGTATTATATAAAACTAAGTCGTAAATATGAAGGAACAGCATTAAAGTATCAATTAAGAATGAAACTTTTAAGTCGAGGTTTTGAAAATACAGCTGTTGATGGAGTAGTGGAAGAGTTTTTTGCATAAAAAAAGATATTTTTATCAATATCTATTTTTTTATTCATTTGAACTAGAATTGGATTTTTGAGCTTGGGTTAAAGCATTTTGAATGTAATTGGCATATTGAGTTTTAATTTCACTATCTATAATGTCTACTCCATAGCTTTTACGTAACTCTTGCATAGCCTTAATAGAAACCGTTGCATCTTCTTGCATTAATTCTGTTGCAAGCGTTTCAGTAATGGTATCTTTTACATCTTCTAATTTAGCTTTTTCCTTAGAATCTTCTCTAAAAATAACATGATATCCTAAGCTTGTTGTAATGATTTCAGTTGAGAATTCACCATTTTTTAATTTAAAAGCATTTTTTAAAATTTCATCATAATTGCTTGATAGTGTTCCATTATTGATGTATCCGAGTGAGCCTCCATCGTTTTTCGTGGATTCATCTTCAGAATATTCTTTAGCTAGTTCTGTAAATGTTTCTTTTACGTTTTTGCTTTCTTTTAATTTAGCAATAATGGTATTAATTTTTTCTTTTGCTTCATTATCACTTTTTGTTTTTTCTTCTTCGCTGGCGTCTTCTTTAACGTTTTTAGTGACTAAGATGTGATTAACCAAAACATCGCCATAAATATTTTTTTCATAATAATCATTTATTGCTTTATCCTTAATTTGTTCTTTAGCGTAATCCTCCACCGCTTCTTTTTTTAAATAATCTAGATAAACATAATTACGGAATGCTTCAATTGTAGAGTAAGATGTTGAATATTGAATGACTGACAAGAGTTGATCGCCATAATATTCTTCATAAGACTTCATGGTTCCATCCGTATATTCATTCGCACTCTCAATGCGATCTTTATATTTATCTTCTAATATTTTTTTGTCAATTAAATTTACTAATGAATCTAATGCATAACTGTTTTTTAAATCATTGTATAATTCATTGACACTAATGTTATTTCCGTTTGATAAGGTTACTACAGCTTCTTCTCCATTACTTAAAGTAGGAATTTTTTTACCACAACTGCATACCATTAAAGTACAAATTCCAAGCACGATTATTTTTTTCTTCATTTTATCCTCCTAAACAATACATATTATAACGAATTATAAAAAAAAATACAAGAAGAACACGCACCACTTTATCTATTCAACCATACAATATAAATGAAAAGACAAATAAAGGAGGTATGAAATATGAGTCATTGTTGTGGAAATAATGGACTTGGTCCTGCAATTATTCTTGTTTTATTCATTTTATTAATTATTATTGTAGGAGCTTTCATTTAGTCTTTTAAAAAGGTAAAGGAGGGATTAATTATGAATTGTTGTAAAAAGAACACTCCAGAAAACCCTTGTTGTAATAATGGTATAAATACTGCTTTTATTGTTATTGTATTATTTATTTTATTAGCCATTATATTCGCTGGTTTTAGTGGATATGGTTACTATTAAAAAGGGTTCTGCCCTTTTTTTCTTTCAAATGTATAAGGAATGTCTTCTAAGTATTGATAGGGATTTAAATTATTTATTGGTTTAAAAAGAGCCATTAAACTTTCATAAATGGGTTTTGGAAGACCTTGATTTAAAAGATTTTCTATATGATAAAAATAAGACTGAATATTGATTTTAGAAGTGGTGATGTCATAATTAAATAATAATTTAAGAATAATCATTAAATAACAATAAATATCTGTATTAAAGTTGCAATTTATCAATTTGTATTCATTTAGTTGATACTTAAAGGATAAATTGGAGGGAAGTAGTGTGTTTTTTAAACTTATTAAATTTTTAGAGTGGTAGAGAGTGGGAGTATAAAAAGTACAACTGTCTAAATCAATGATTTTGATTTGATGCGTTTTTTCCTCTACTAAAATGTTTCTTTCTTGTAAATCTCCTATTGCAAAGTTTGTTAAAGCTTTTTCCGTCTTTTTAAGTTTTTTTAAAACTTCTAGAGTTTCTCCTATATTTTTTAAAACTTTAATTAAATCGTTAAATTTAGCTTTTTTTGCGTAGTCGAATAAATTTTTTTCATAACTTTTATCAATGATGATTCCCAATATTTCATGAGTTTTTTCGTCAATTATATAATCTTTAAAAAATAAAAATTCGTTTATTTGATTAAGTATTTTATTGTATTTTAAAATGTTTTCTAATGTCTCAAGTTTTTCTTTAGTCACTACATAAAAAATTTTTAAAAGTTCTTTTTCATTTAATATTCTTATTTTCGCTTCAACTGAATATTCCTGACTAAATAAAGGATAGTTATTCAATTTTTCTTTACTTATATAAAGATGATTCATATTCTTCTCCTTGATTTTGTATCATAATATAAATTGATAAATTGTTCAAGTTTTTGTCTACAAAAAAAAAACTTTGCATACATTAAATTAGAGGAGATGAGGAAGTGGCTAATTTTAAAGAGATTGTTACCAAAGCTATTATTGGTAAATCTAAAAAAAATAGTACCAATGAATTTAAAATAACTCCTGAACTAAAACCAGATACTATATTGGGTTGTTGGATTATTAATCATAAATTTAATGGTGTAAACAATAATGGTCTTGTAAACATATTAGGTACGTATGATATTAATGTTTGGTATTCTTATGATAGTGATACTAAAACAGCTGTCACAACAAAATCGGTTGATTACCAAGATAAAATGCCTGTACGTTTAAAAGATAATACAGTTTTAACAAATAATGAAGAAATTATTGTAAGAAGTTTAAAACAACCATCTGTTTCTAATGTTGTGATAAATGGTGATACAGTAGATTTGGTTATTGAAAAGGAACTTGGAGTTGAGGTTATTGGTGATACAAAAATCAAGGTTAGTATTGAAGAGGATGAAGACGATTATGAAGAAATTAACGATGATGAAGTCATCAATAATAACGATGAGGTAGCAATTGATGAAATCGATGAAGAATATTTGAAATAGTGTCAACCAAAATGTGTTGACACTATTTTTTTTTGATGGTATACTACAAATAAATTGAGGAGGAGAGAAAATGGCAGTTAAATTAAGATTAAAAAGAATGGGTGCGAAACAAAGACCTTTTTATCGTGTGGTAGCAGCGGATTCAAGATTTCCAAGAGATGGAAGATTTTTGGAAGTTGTGGGGACTTATAATCCCATTACAAAACCAGCTGAGATTACCATTGATGAAGAAAAAGCTATTTATTGGTTAAGTAAAGGGGCTCAACCTACTGAAACTGTTAAGAATATTTTGTCAAAACAAGGTATTATGAAAAAGTTTGCTGATTCTAAAAAAGTAGGTAAATAGTATGGATCTTGTTTCCTATATTGAGTTTTTGGTAAAAAGTATTGCTGCACTTCCTGAAATGATTCGAGTTGAAGAAATTGGAAGAGATGAGAACTCTATTCAGATTGCAGTTTTAATTAAAGAAAGTGATATGGGGGCAGTTATTGGTAGAAATGGAAATACAGCTAAGGCAATACGAACAATGGCTCAAACCTATTCTAATCTTCATGACAAGAAAAGAGTAAAAATTAATATAGAATCATTTTAAAAAAATGATTTTTTTAAACGTAATAATTTAATGATTTTGATTTTTAGTTTTATCTAATAGAGTTTACAGTTAATTTGGCTTATTTGGGCGGTGTATAATTTACATCGTTTTTTCTTTGTGGTATAGTTAATATAGGGTGATTGTATGAATAATAAAGGTTTTACTTTAGTTGAATTATTAGCTGTTATTGTTGTTTTAGCAATAATTGTTAGCATAGCGGTTCCTAGTACAGTTAGTATTTCAAGAAAAATTAAGGGAAATTTGTTTTGCCAAAAAGTGAATTCAATCGTAAATGCTGCCTCTTTATATGGTGAAGATTATAAAGAAACGTTTGGTTTTGAAACGTATCACATTAATAATAAGACTTGTGTTGATTCTAAAACAGGAAATGAGTATCAAGTTGAAGGAGGTTTTTTTAACGCTCAAGAAATACAAGTAAAAGATCTTTTGAATAAAGGGTATTTGAAAAAAGAAAAAGCTGAAGAAGGGAATGTGGTGGATCCAAGAACGAATGAGAATATGGAAAATGATCATTTAGTTGTTTATGAAAAATATGGACGAATTTATGTTCATTTTGGTAGTTTAAATGGAAATGAAAGTGTAAGAGAAAGCGAAGCGAATCAATGCATTCAAAGTTCGGAATGTCATTAATTTGCGTATTTAGAGATAATATGCTAAACTATGAATTAAAAAAAGGGGGTGTATTTTATGAGAAAAACGGTTTGTTTGGTTGGTAAACCTAATGTGGGAAAATCTACGATTTTTAATCGTTTGATTAAAGAAGATAAAGCTATTGTTCTGGATACTCCTGGTATAACAAGAGATCGTATTTATGGAGACGTCAATTATAACAATAAATCTTTTTTGCTTATTGATACAGGAGGGCTGGATGGGAATGAAGATTTTGATAAAGATATTTTGATTCAAACGACTTTAGCAATTGAAGAATCAGATTTTATTTTGTTTGTTGTAGATGGAAAAACGGATTTAACGATTAGTGATTTTAAAATTCGAGATTGTCTTTTGAAAACTAATAAAAAGGTTTTTGTTGTGGTGAATAAAGTCGATAATGAGAAACGTCAAGAAAGTGTTTATCAATATTATGAACTTGGTTTTTCCGAACTTTTTCCAGTGAGTGCATCTCATAATTTAGGATTTAAGGAACTATTAGAGGCCATTACAGAGGAAATGGATGTGGAAGAAGAGTCTGAGGATTCACGTTTAAAGTTTTGCTTTATTGGAAGACCAAATGTAGGAAAAAGTAGTTTAATTAATGCGGTTTTAAATGAAGATCGTGTTATTGTTAGTGACGTTGCGGGGACGACTCGAGATGCTACGGATACAATTTTTACTTATAATCATGAAGAATATGTCATGACTGATACGGCGGGTATGCGAAAAAAGGGACGTATTTTTGAAGAGGTAGAAAAATACAGTTTAGTCAGAAGCTTGAAAGCGATAGAAAAAAGTGATGTTTGTGTTTTAGTCATTGATGCTTCAGAAGGTATTTTAGAACAAGATAAGCATATTTTGTCTTATGCGATGGATGCCGGAAAAGGTATCGTGATTGCGGTGAATAAGTGGGATACTATTTCTGATCCTAATTCTGAAATTAAACTTTGGAAAAAGAATTTAGAATCTCATTTTATGTTCGCCAAATATGCTTTAGTCGTTTTTGTTTCAGCTAAAACGAAAAAAAGAGTTTCTACGCTTATGCCAGCGGTAATAGAAGCTTATCAAAATAATAAAAAGGAGATTAAGACCAGTGATTTGAATCGAGTGATTGAAGAAGCAGTTTTGATGCATGATGCACCTTCTTATAAAGGGAAAAAATTGAAAATTTATTTTACGAGTCAAACAGATGTGAAACCTCCAAAATTTACGTTTCGAGTTAATGACAAAGGTTTGGTTCATTTTAGTTATGAAAGGTATTTGGAAAATAAAATTAGAGATAATTTTGATTTAACTGGAACGCCAATTATTTTGAAATTTAAAAATAAAAAAGAAGAGGACTAATCTTCTTTTAGTTTTTCATCAATTCTTTTTTTGATGATTTTTCTTTCTATATCAGAATTAAAAAATTCACGGATATCAATGTTTAATAACTTTGCTAAATTGGCAAGAAATTCAATCGATACATTGACTTCGCCGCGTTCCACACTAGCTAGATATTTATAATTTAGCCCAAATTTTTCATAAAATTTTTCTTGAGATAAACCACATTGATAGCGATAAAATTTCAAATTTCTACCAACGATTTCTTGTATTTTATCCATACTTGCACTCCTTTATCTTTTACTATAGGTATTAAAGAAATATAAGTCCACCTTACTATAACTGTAGAAAATTGACATTACCATTAATTTGGGGTATGATTGTAAAAATGGAGGGTTGTATGCAGGATATAAGTTTTGAAGGTTTAAAATGTTTAAGAGAACAATATGGATACTCCATCAATGATATGGCAGAGAGGTTAGGAATTAGTAAATCTTATTATTTTCAAATTGAACAGAAAAAAAGAAGGCTTCATTATGAAATGGCAAAAAAAATTGCCTTAATATTTAATTTGAAACCTGATGATCTTTTTTATGAGGAATGTAAAGACAACTAATTTTTTTTTGGACATATACTACATTAGGTGATTTTTGAAAATGGAATTAAAGGATGATTTTTTTAAAAAGGTAGAGAAGAAAACTAAAGTTAAAAAAGATACCATTATTGATCTTGCTAAAAAATTACAAGATGGTCATATGAAAGATGAAACAACTTTAAGAGAAGTCATTGCGACGTTAAGCCAAATGACTGGTAAAAAAGTGTCCAAAGAACAGGAAGATAAAATTGTAAAAACAATTGTTGATGATCATGTACCTAAAAATATTGATAAAATGTTTTAAAAAAAACAGCTAAGTGTATTAGTTGTTTTTCTTTCTTCCAACAAGTTTATCTAAAGAATAATGGTATTGTTTGGAGAATTCTAAAGCATAATAGGTTGTAATTAAAGCCTTTTCTTTTTCGTATTTATGGATGTTCGATTGACTTGTTTTTAAGGAATTAGCAAATTCTTTTTGAGTTAAATGATTTTCTTTTCTAATCTTTTTTATCGTTTTTGAAACATTTTGCTTGTTTATTGACTGAACTTCTAGTATTTTATCTCTAGAGGGACTTTCCCCCACTAAATAATCTAAGGAAGTTTGAAAATAATTAGCTACCATATTTAATTTTTCTAAAGGTATCATGTCTTTACCACTTTCATAACCCGCATAAGTGGAACGAGAAATTTTTAAATATGATGCAATTTCTTCTTGGGTTACGCCTTCAAATTCTCTAAGTTCTTTTAAACGTGCAAACATAGTACCACCTACATATAATTTTCTCGTAAAAAAAAATTAAAATACGGAAATGTGTGGGGTATTGTAATAAAAAGTGATATAATTGAGATTGAAGTGATAGAAAGTTGAGGTTTTTTAAGTGATCGATAGTTATAAGAAACTCACAGAAATACGTGAACGTTATAAATACAGTCATCAAGACATGGCGACAATGCTTGGAATTAGTCAAGGTTTTTATTGGCAAATTGAACATAAAAAGAGAAGATTATACTATGAAATGGCTGTTAAAATTGCTGCAATTTTTAATCTTAAACCGGATGATTTGTTTTATGAAAACTAAAGTAATGGATGTGTCTTTTTTTGTCTACCCTTTTAAAAGAGGATTAAATTTGTTTTCGATGGTTCTAATTGATTTTCTTATTTCATAGTCTTAAATAGAAAAGATGAAAGGATTAGTAAAAATGGAAAAAAGTGAAATAATTAAATCGATTGCTACTCGAGGTCAAGGTGAGATTTATCTAGGTGTTGTCGGGGCTGTTCGTTGTGGTAAATCGACTTTTATAAAAAGATTTATAGAAAATTTAGTGGTTCCAAATATTGAAGATGAGTATGAAAAAAGAAAATGTTTGGATGAAATTCCTCAAAGTGCTGAGGGAAAAACGATTATGACTACGGAGCCAAAGTTTGTACCAAGTAGTGGAGCAAAAATTAAGGTCAATGAGTTTGAAACAAGCATTAAATTAGTGGATTGTGTGGGTTTTGTAATCAAAGGAGCCAATGGGCATATTGATGAAGATGGGAACCCACGAATGGTTAAGACGCCTTGGTTTGAAGACAGTGTGACTTTTACCGAAGCCGCTGAAATTGGAACAGAAAAAGTGATTCGAGATCATGCTACCATTGGAATTGTGATGACGAGTGATGGAACGATAGGAGAAATTCCTAGAGAAAATTATATTGAAGCAGAAGAAAAAGTCATTAATGAATTAAAAGAATTAGGCAAACCTTTTATAGTTGTTTTAAATTCTAAAAATAAAGAAAGTCAAATGACTCTTAATTTAGCTAATGAATTAAGAGAAAGTTATGAAGTTCCAGTTCTTCCTTTAAACGTTTTAGAAATGACTGAGGGAGAAATTCTCAATGTTTTAAAAGAAGCTTTGTATGAATTTCAAATTTTAAATATCAAAGTTAATATTCCAAAATGGGTGCATGTTTTAGATCATAATAATCCTATTAAGAAAGAGTATGTGGATAAAATAAGAGAAAGCATTACATCGGTTCGTAAAATACGAGATATTGATAATATCTTAAATTCTTTTAAAGATTCAGAAGTGATTAGTAAAAGCTATATTAGTGAGCTCGATTCAGGTGTTGGAGAAGTTACTATTAATTTAGAGAGTAGTGAAGAGCTTTATAATAAAGTTTTAAAAGATTTAATGGGAGATATGGTAACGACTAAAGCGGGCTTGATTAAAATATTTACCACTTATAAAGATGGAAAAGAAGAGTTGGATACCATGAAGGAAGCTCTTAGAATGGCTAAAAGTACGGGGTATGGTATCGTTTATCCTACTTTAAAAGATATGACGCTTTCTACACCAGAAATTATTAAACAAGGTAGTCGTTACGGTGTCAAATTAAAAGCGGTCGCGTCAAGTATTCATTTGATGCGTGTGAATGTTGAATCAACGTTTGAACCAATAATAGGTAGTGAATTACAAAGTAAAGAACTCATTAATTATCTTATGAAAGATTATGAAGTAGATCCAAGTAGTATATGGAAAAGTGAAATTTTTGGAAGAAGTTTGGATGTCATTGTTAAAGAAGGAATTCAAGCTAAATTATCCGTTATGCCTGATGCCATGCGTTATAAACTGAGTCAAACGGTGACTAAGATTGTCAATAAAGGGTCAAGCAATTTAATTACGATTGTCATATAAATATAAAATTTCTTGTTTTTTCTTGCTTTTATCTATAATATTTGCTATTTTTAGTATGTAAGGTTTCAGTCCTTATGAAAATAGAAATTATTGGGAGGTAAAAATTTATGTCAAAACAAGATGTAATAGAAAGAATCGCTGAACAAGCTGAAATATCAAAAGCAGCTGCAGCTCGTGCTTTAGATGCTGCATTTGATGCTATTACCGAAGGACTTAAAAACGAAGGTAAAGTTACTTTTGTAGGATTTGGTACTTTTAGTGCTAAAACTAGAGCAGCTCGTGATGGAATTAATCCATTAACAAAAGAAGCTATTAAAATTCCAGCTAAAACTGTTGCTTCATTTAAAGCTGGAAGTAAACTTAAAGACGCTATTAACTAATACGCGTAAAAGTTTTGGAAAGTTAACTTATGGTTAACTTTTTTCTTTTTATAGACTTTTAGTTTTTACTATTATATAATTTATAAGAAGCATATTTTTATAATGAAAGAGGGTAGTAATGAAAAAAAGATTGATTAGTGGTGTTATAATAACAATTATTACCGTTCCATTATGTTTAATAGGGGGATTAACTTTTAAAATCTTTTGTTTTCTTTTAGGAAGTCTTTGTTTGAAAGAGATTTTACTCTTGGAACATCATCATCAAAAAATTCCTATATTCATGGAATTTGTTTGTTTATTAGATTTTTTTCTAATTTTATTTTTGGAGGAAGTGACAGTTTTAGAGAATTCAAAAGCGTTTGCTTTTCTTGTTTTTAGTTTATTTCTCCCTAGTTTGTTTTATAAGGAACATTACAATGCTCAGGATGCAATTTATTTAAGTACAATGGTTTTATTTTTAGGAGTCATTTTTAAAACGTTGCAATTGATTCGCATGCGGGGGGTTTGGTATTTAATTTATATTGGTTCTATCCCTATTTTTACAGATATTTTTGCGATGCTTTTTGGTAATTTTATGGGTCGTCATAAATTAATACCCAAGATTAGTCCTGGTAAAACCGTTGAAGGAAGTATAGGTGGGAGTGTTTTAGCAACAATTTTGGCTACTTTGATTTATTTCTATTTTATTCATCAAGCCCCTTTATGGACAGTTTTAGGTGTTACGCTTCTTTTATCTGTTGTTAGTCAATTCAGCGATTTAATGTTTAGTAAGATTAAAAGAGAAAATGGTATTAAAGATTTTAGCCATTTCATTCCTGGGCATGGTGGCGTTTTAGATCGGATGGATAGTTTGATGCTTGTTACCCTGGCTTGTTTATGGATATTGGAATTTATTTAAAAGGAGGAAAAAATTATGTGGTTTTTAAATATTTTATTATTAATTGTTATTTTAGGTATTATTATTTTGATTCATGAGTTTGGTCATTTTATTTGGGCTAAGAAATTTGGTGTACATATTTATGAATTCTCACTAGGTATGGGTCCTGTTCTTCATACGCACAAGGGACGTGATGGCATCGATTATAATTTAAGAGCTTTTCCTATCGGAGGATTTGTTTCTATGGCTGGAGAAGTTTACGATGATGATGATAAGATCCAAAAAGAAGATTTAATGTGTAATAAGAAGTGGTATCAACGCTTAATTATTTTGGTCGCTGGAGTGGTTAATAACTTTATTTTAGCGATTGTTACACTTTTTATTATTGCTTTAATTTGGGGGGCAACTCCTACTAAGCCGATGATTAGCGAAATAGTACCTGATTCTGCTATTTCTAAAGCTTTATCTAAAGAAACTTCTTCACCTATTGAAGTCGGGGATACGATTACTAAAGTAAATGGAGTTAAAACTCTTTCATGGGACAAGTTACAGATTGCATTGTATCGTAAAAATAAGAACGAAACGTATCAATTTGATGTTAAGAAAAATGATGGAAAGACTTATACTTATGAAGTGAAACCGGATAAACAAAAGAATGAAGATGGAACTGAAAGTAATGTTTTTGGTTTTCGAGTAGGTGGAGAAGAAGAAAAAGGATTTTTTGCCAGTCTTAAGTATGCTTTTTGTAAATTTCAAAGTATTGTAGATTCTATGCTATTGACCATCACAAGTTTGTTTACAGGTAAGATTGGTTTAAATTCTTTATCAGGTCCTGTCGGAATTTATGAAGTGGTGGGTCAATCTGTAAGTGTGGGGCTTTCTCAAGTGATTTACATCATGGCTTTTTTAAGTATTAATGTGGGTTTTATTAATATTTTACCTTTTCCAGCTTTTGATGGTGGACGAGTTTTATTCCTAATTATTGAGAAGATTAAAAGAAGCCCAGTGAATAGTAAGATTGAAAATACTTTTCATAATGTGGGATTCATATTGTTGCTTTTATTAATGGTTTATATTACGATTCAGGATATTATTAAATTTTTTTAGAAAGAATAGAGATAGTTTTCAGGAGATAAAACTATTTTTGGAGGAAGAGATGATGCAAAATAAAGTATTATTTACTGGATGTACTTTTGATAAAAACAAAAGACAAATGCTTTTAGAAAAATATGGAATGGAAATTGTTTCAGCTTCTCGTTATTTAAGTGAAAAGGAGCTCATTGAAAACTTAAAGGATTGTGATGCAGTAATTGTAAATGGGGAAGAAAAATATACTTCTAATGTTTTATCAGCTTGTCCTAAACTCAAGATTATTCAGTTTTTTGGAATAGGTTATGAAAAATGTGTTGATAAAGAGGTTGCTAAAAAATATGGTAAAATCGTAGCCAACACTCCAAAAGTTAATTCGTATTCGGTTGCTGAGTTTACTCTAGGTTTAATTTTTGCTTTAAATCAAAAACTGTTGCAACATCATGAAAATACAAAGAAAGGTATATGGGAGGAAAAGACTTTTTTTGATTTACAAAATAAAACCATTGGTATAGTAGGGTTAGGCCATATAGGTATACCATTTGCGAAATTGATGTGCCAAGCGTTTCATACTAAAATATTGTATTATGATTTAGAAGAGAAAAAAGAGATGGAAAAAAGTTATAATATGCAAAGAACTTCATTAGAAGAACTTTTTACCCTTTCAGATATTGTTTCGATTCATTTACCTCTTAATGCGTCTACAAAAGGATTGATTGGAGAAAACTATCTTTCTTTAATGCCAAAACATGCTTATTTGATTAATACAGCAAGGGCCGAGATTGTTGATGCTACTTCTTTATATCATCTTTTAAAGGAAGATAAAATTGCTGGATGTGCTTTTGATGGTTTTTATGAAGAACCAGTTTCTTTCGATTCTATAGAAGCTAACTTATTATCATTACCTACTGGAAAATTTTTATTAACTCCTCATACAGGTTATAATGCAGTTGAAGGTGAAAAACGTGTAGAAGAAATGTGTATTGAAAATTTAGAAAAGATATTTAATGGAGAAGCCTGTCAAGGTATCGTTACTCAGTAAGCGTTTCGATTTATTTTAAAATCCTAGACTTAGTTCTTGAGTTTTGACTATTATTTTTATATAATATTATTTAGAAAAATAGGAGAGGCTTATGAGAGAAATAATTGCTGGTATGGATATTGGTTCTGATTCGATTAAAATGATTGTTGCCGAAATGGTGCATCAACGAACGAATATTTTAGCGGTTTCAGAAACCAGTTCTAAAGGGATTAAAAAGGGCCTCGTAACCAATAAAGAAGATTTAATAGTGGTTTTAAAGGAAAGTTTAAAAAAATGTGAAGATGTTTTAGGGTTAAAAATTACGAAAGTTGCTATTACCGTGCCAAGTTTTGAAGCGGAATTTATGGTGAGTGAAGGGGCAACTACCATTACGAACGAAGATCATGTGATTCGAGGGATTGACATAGTAAGAGCGATGCAAGCGTCTATTTATAATCAAGTGCCTAGTGGTTTAGAAATTGTAAGCATTGTTCCCACCAGTTTTTGGATTAATAAAGATAAACAAGTGAGAAATCCTCTCAATATGACCGCAAATAAATTAATGGTTAAGACTGTTGTCAGTATGATACCTAAAAAAAATGTCGACGCTATTATTAGTTGTTTTGATCGTTTAGGAATCGCTGTGATTGATATTTCAATGACTTCAATGGGCGATTATTATGCTATGAAAAGTTCTAAAATTGAGGACGATACGGGGGCTTTTATTAATATAGGGGATGAAACTACAACGGTCTCTATTTTTAATAAAGGCGTTTTAACCAATACGTTTGTCCTTGAAATAGGTGGACAAAATATTGATAATGATATATCATTTATATATAAGGTAACGAAACATGATGCTAGAAGTTTAAAAGAAAATCTTGGTCTTGCACATAAAAGAATGGCTAGTGCTTCTGTATCTCAAATGGTTACGAATAAGTTAGGTGAAAGAATTTCTATTAATCAGTACGAATTAAGTGAAATTATTATGAGTCGATTAGAAGAAATTTTGAATCTTGCAAAAAAGCAAATTAATTACTTAACAAAAAAAGAAATTCATTATATAATAGTAACGGGTGGAGTAAGCGAAATGCCCGATTTTGAATTAATCTTAGATAATATTTTTAGGTCAAACGTTAAAATTGCTACGCTTCATGAAATAGGCGTTAGAAATAATAAATATTCAGCGTGCTTAGGAATTATTAAATACTATAGTAGTAAATTAAAATTGCGTGATAAAAAGTTTTCTATTTTTTCTTTAGAAGAGCAAGAAGAGTTAAGTGGAAAACATAAAAAAATGAATATATCTGATCATTCAATTTTAGGAAAATTGTTTGGATATTTTTTCGATAATTAAGGAGAGTGTTTTATGAACGGACTAGATTTAAATCCAATTGCCAAAATTAAAGTATTTGGTGTTGGTGGCGGTGGTTGTAATGCCGTTAATAGAATGATTGAAGAAGGCGTTCAAGGTGTTGAATTCTATGTTGTTAATACGGATTTACAAGTATTAGATGCTTCTAATGCGGAACATAAAATTCAAATTGGAGAAACCATTACAGGTGGACGTGGAGCTGGATCAAATCCTGAAATTGGGAGAGAAGCCGCTTTAGAGAGTAAAGCTGAAATTGAAGAAAGCGTAAAGGGAGCAGATATGGTTTTTATTGCCTGTGGTTTAGGCGGTGGAACAGGGACAGGAGCGGCACCAATTATTGCTGAAATTGCTCAAGAACAAGGTGCTTTAACGGTTGGAATTGTTACAAAACCTTTTCGTTTTGAAGGGAAAAGAAGAATGGAACATGCTCTAGTAGGATTAGAAGAATTAAAAAAACACGTTGATACTTTAATTATTATTCCAAACGATCGTTTAAAAGATATTGTTGATAAAACAACAAGTTTCAAAGTTGCTTTTAAAGAAGTTGATAATGTTCTAAGAAGAGGTGTACAATCTATTTCAGATTTAATTGCTGTTACGGGGTTTATCAATTTGGATTTTGCAGACGTGAAAACGGTTATGGAAAAATCTGGAACGGCTCTTATTGGGATTGGTATTGCTGATGGAGAAAATCGCGCGGTGGAGGCGGCTGAACAAGCAGTTTCTAGTGCACTTTTAGAAACTACAATAGAAGGGGCTACGGATGCCATTATTAATGTTACGGGTGGCGATTCATTAACTCTTACGGAAATAGAAGAAGCGGTTGAAACGGTAAGAACCGCTGCTAATAGTGATATTAATATTATTTTTGGAGCGATTCCTAATGCCGATTTAGTTGATGATATTATTGTCACCGTTATTGCAACAGGATTTGATGGTAAAAATAATACGATGAATGATCTTCCTAAAAATGGAGGAGAAAATAAGACACCAAAAAGAAGAAGTGATGAAGACTATGACTCAGAATATGATATTCCGCCATTTTTAAGAAATCATAATGGATTTTAAAATGCTTAATAGCATTTTTTTTCTTTTTTCTGCTTCGTTTCTCCTACATTGACAATTTTATAGAACTAATATAAAATAATAATCATAATAGAGGTGTGTATAAAATGAATCAAAAAGGGTTTACCATTGTCGAATTAATGGCAATCACAGTTGTATTGGGGATTATAATTATGCTAGCGTTTGCATCGTTTAAAGGTGTTGGAGAACGAGTACGCAAAGAAGAATATCAAAATAAGATTAGCTTAATAGAAACCA
>CAJTYF010000029.1 GCA_910583945.1 uncultured Bacilli bacterium | reverse complement strand
AATTTTAAATTTTTTTTCATTCTAATTCCTCCAATATAAATCTAACTCTCTTAAATTAATTGTATACTATTTTATATAATAAAAAATATCGTTCATCTAAGAAACGATTTTTTTAGTTTATTTTGTAATCCTTTGTATTTAATTTCTTTCCATTAAATTTTAAAACCAATTAATAAAGAAATTGGGAAATTATTTATATTTTTAATGTTAAAATATGATATAATAAAAAAGTTAGTTATTTTTGATTTTTATAGTTTTTTTATTTCGTTTAATAAGGATTTTACAAATAGTAAAAACTTATTTTAAATATCTACGAAATTTCTTAATTAGCAATTTAAAAAATAAGGTTTTAGGCAATGAATAAAAGGATATAGAGAATGAGGGAGAAAGAAAAAATGGTAAATTGTATAGAAGTAAAAAATCTGACAAAAGAATACAAGGGGATTAAAGCGGTGGATGATTTAACTTTAGAAGTAAGAGAGGGAGAGATATTAGGGTTATTAGGACCTAATGGTAGTGGTAAAACAACAACAATGAATTGTATTTTATCTCTTCTTAAATTTCAAAAGGGAAGTATTACGATTTTAGGCCATGAAATGCGTCCTAATTTGTACGAAGTAAAAAGAGAAATTGGGGTTGTTTTTCAAGATGTTGCGGTTTTTGATGAATTAACAGTTTATGAAAATATTGATTATTTTTGTGGACTTTATGTTCCTGAGAAGGAGAAGAGAAAAGCTTATATTGAAAAGGCTTTAGAATTAGTAGGGTTAGAAGAGTATAAAAAGTTTTACCCAAAACAATTGTCAGGTGGGCTTCTAAGAAGACTTAATATTGCTTGTGGTGTTGCCCATCAACCAAAGATTATCTTTTTAGATGAACCAACGGTTGCGGTTGATCCACAAAGTCGAAATCGCATATTAGAAGGCATTCAAACCCTTAGAAAAGAAGGGGCTACCATTATTTATACGACGCATTATATGGAAGAAGTAGAAATTTTATGTGATCGAATTATTATTTTAGATAAAGGAAAAGTTATTGCTCAAGGTAGTACAGATGAATTAAAGAAACTGGCGAAGATTGAAGAAAAAATTAGTGTCGAGATGGAATCTATTAGTGATAAACATTTAAGTGAGATACAGTCTATTAAAAATGTCCTTGAGTGTTCTTTTGTTAATCAAGTTTTAGTGGTTTCTTTTCTTAAAGGAAAAAATAATTTAATGAAGATTTTAGAGTATTTAAATGACCATAAATTAAAATATGAAAATATTTATTCTGAACGTCCTACTTTAAATGATGTCTTCTTAGAACTTACGGGAAAGGAGTTACGAGACTGATGTTTTTTCATAACTTTAAGTATACTTTAAAAACTCTTTTTAAAAATAAAATATTAATATTTTGGACCTATGCTTTTCCGATTGTTTTAGGACTTTTGTTTTATTTTGCTTTTAGTGATATTGAAAAAGGTGAAACCTTTAAAGTTATTCCGATTGGAATTGTTCAAAATGAGGCTTTTTTAAACAATTCTTTCTATCAAGAAACATTTCAAGCTTTAAGTAAGGAAGAAAGTGAAGGGCAATTGTTTCAGGTTGCTTATGAAGATGAAGAGAAATGTAAGGAAATGCTTCAAAAAAAAGAAATTGTGGGATATTTGAATTTAGAAAATCCAAGCAAAATTGTTATTTTGGAGAATGGAATTAATGAAACTACTTTTAAGTTTGTGGTAGAGGAAATAGAAAGTAAAAATAAATTATTTCAAAGTCTTTTAGAGGCGAATGGAAGCCAAAATGGTATCGACGAAAATTTTATCAAACAGATTTATGAAAGTGTTATGGAAAATAGGGATATTCCTATTGAAGATGAATCCAAAAGTAATTTAAGTTATACGATGATTGAGTATTATACTTTGATTGCTATGGCTTGTTTGTATGGTGGTATTTTGGGAATGTATGCTATTAATCAAAAACTTGCCAATATGAGTACGAATGGAAGAAGAGTGAGTATTTCTTTTCTATCTAAGTTTAAATTACTTGTCAGTAGTGCTCTTGCTGGTTTTATAACTTTACTTATTGGTGTTCTTATTCTTTTCTTATTTACCGTTTTTGCTTTACATGTCGATTATGGAAATTCTCTAATCCAAGTACTTTTGTTAATCTTTATGGGTTGTTTAGCAGGACTTTCTTTAGGCGTTTTTCTTTCTATTATTTTAAAGAAAAATGAGAACACCAAGATTGGTATTATTATTGCTTTTACGATGTTTTGTTCTGCATTATCAGGGATGATGGGCATTACCATGAAGTATGTGATAGATAAAAATATTCCCTTCCTTAATCGGATTAATCCAGCTAATATGATTACCGATGGTTTTTATGCTCTTTATTATTATGATACGCCAGATAGATTTTACTTGAATATTATTACTTTAGGAATATTTTCGTTTGTTTTATTATTCCTATCTGTAATGGTTTTAAGAGGTGATGCATATGACAGTATTTAAGGCTTTTTTAGGTATATTAAAGAAAAATATTTTTGTTGTTTTGCTTTATGTCGCTATTTTAGTGTTTTTTGGAACGTTTAATTTTAAATCAGGTAATCAAACTTTTAACTTTGAAGCGACGAGGCCTCATGTGTTTATTGTAAATGAAAGTAGTAGCTTAATAAGTCAAGATTTAGAGCGTTATTTAAGGGAACGTTGCGAGGTTAAAGAAATAGACGAAAAAAATATCGATGATGCTTTATTTTATCGTGATATTCATTATTTTATTCGGATTCCTTTAACCTTTTCTCAAGATGAAAAAGTTCAGGTGAAATCAAATGGCAATTATGAAGCGAGTTTAGGAAGTATGTATTTGGAACGTTATTTAAATCTATATAAAATTTATAAAGAGTATGATTTAGAAGAGAAAGCAATAATCGAAGCTATTCATAGTGCTTTAGATCATGATGTGACCGTAGAAATCCATTCTTCGTTAGATAGTAAAAGTCTAAATAATGCCGCGAGTTTTTATAATATGGCGAATTATACTTTTCTAGCAGGCTGTGTATTTGTCATTTGTTTAATTATCAGTAGTTTTAAGACAGAAAAAATTTACAAAAGAACGCTTATATCAAGTATGAATTATAAGAAATTTAATCGTTATTTATTGTTTTCAAATGCTTTATTTGCAGTATTTTTATGGGTAATCTATTTTATTTTAAGTTTTATTTTGGTCGGAGAGATTATGTTTAGTGGGTACGGACTTCTTTATACGGCTAATAGTTTTCTATTTATGGTACTTTCTTTATCCTTAGCCGTTTTACTTTCTACTTTAATTCGAAATAAAGAGGCCATTAATGGAATTGTAAATGTGATTGCTTTAGGCAGTAGTTTTCTTTGTGGAGCATTTGTACCAATGGAATTTTTACCAGATAGTGTTCTAAAGTTTAGTCATATTTTACCTTCTTATTATTATATTAAGACTAATGAACTAATAAAGGGATTAGAAGTCATTAATTTTGATAATTTAAAACCTATTTTAGTGAATAGTATATTGCTTATTGGTTTTATTTTACTATTTATTTTCTTAAATAATTTGATTAGCAAGAAAAAACAAAAATTGGCATAAATAAAAAATACTAGTTTGTTATTTGACTAGTATTTTTTAATTAATCTAATTATTTATTATTTTTATTGGTATTTTTTTTTTATAAAGTTAATTTTCTTCGAAATCTTTTAAATTTTTATTTAATACTTCGTCAAAATCAGAAATATAACTTCATCTTCATAAAATACAATTTGCTTATTTTCCACTAAAATATCGTTTCTTCGATAATTAAATTTTTTTATTAAAAAATTGAATAATAGCTTAAAATATGAGAACTCATAATCAACAATATAATTTTGAAAAAATAAATATTTTATATCGTTTATTTTCTCTTTTCATTATTGGTTCACTCTTTTTCTAAAAATCAAGTGGAAATAAAAAAATTCCTCGTATTTTTAGGAATTTTTATGTTCATAAAAACTTTTAATAGAATCTAATACGCGTTCAATATTTTTATCATTAAACGGCTTATTTAAAACATCTAAAATAGGGTAGGTAAATGTTTTATTAATTGTTTCTTCCGTATCATCTCCAGTAATAATAATGACTGGTATTTCATCCATAAATTTGTTTTCTTTTAAATAATTTAAAACATCAAATCCATTCATTCCAGGCATATTTAAATCTAATAATATAGCATAAATATAATTGGATGATAGGTAAGTAATAGCTTCTGCTCCGTCCTTAGCTTTTAATATTTCAAATTCACTTTGATTAAGTATTTTTTCAAGAAAGTTTAAAATAATATTGGAATCATCCGCAATCACT
Organism: uncultured Bacilli bacterium; assembly: GCA_910583945.1. Lineage (GTDB taxonomy): Bacteria > Bacillota_I > Bacilli_A > RF39 > UBA660 > MGBC108787. The sequence goes on along the minus strand of CAJTYF010000029.1, from coordinate 13,507 downwards.
ATTTTTTTTTTGCCATTCTCTTCATTGAAATAAATTTTTAATAATTTTTCGATTTTAAAAGCAGTTTCTCTTAATTCAATGAAATGATTTTGAACATAATCTTTATTATTTTGTTTGCTTTCTAATTCATGATTTAGAAATACTTCAGAGTCTTTCATAAAGCCTAAGTATTTGGCTTCACTTTTCATACTGTGGACTAGAATAGAGTAGTTGTTCCAATCTTCAGCATTTTTATAACCTTCCAAACTTGCAAGTTTGGAGTTCAAAGATACTTTGAACTCTTTTAAACTTTCATTATAAGACTCCATATCTCCCCATAGTTCTAAAGCAGCATTAACCTCTACATTGTTTTGTTTTAATAAATCAACATTATTCATTTTCATTACCTCCTAAGTATTTATTTAAAACACGATCTAATTCATATCTATCAATAGGTTTTGATAAATAAGCATTAAATCCGGCATTTTTATATTTTTCATCTGTGCCTTCTATAGCATCAGCGGTTAAGGCCACAACAGGAATGTTGAAGCCATCCATTTCTTTTAGGTGTCTAAGCGTTTCAATACCATTCATTTTAGGCATCATAATGTCCATAAGGATTAAATCAAAAGTTCCAGATTCTAATAGTTCTAAGGCTTCATAGCCACTTTCTACGAGTTTTATATTAAAGTCATAAGGTTTTAATATTTGATTGGCTACTTTTAAATTAATTTTAGAATCGTCAACAATAAGGATTCGTTTTCCTTTATTTTTACTATAATCAATAACGATTTCTTCATCATCGGTTTCAGGAATTTCCATATTAATGATTTCTTGTTCTAAGTAAATTCTAAAAATCGAACCTTCACCATAAGTACTATTAACAGTTATTTTTCCGCCCATCATTTCCGTTAAACTTTTAGTGATGGCAAGACCGAGTCCCGTTCCTTCTATGGTTGTATTTCTATCTTCATCCATTCGTTCAAACTTATTGAATAGTTTATTGATATCCTCTTTTTTGATACCACGGCCTGTATCTTTTACCGCGATGTATAAAGCACATTTTTTGATGTCAGTACGATTGATACAGGTAATGGTAAATTCGATTTCTCCTTCATCGGTATATTTGGCAGCGTTGGTTAAAATGTTTAACACTACTTGTTTTACTTTTCCCATATCACCTTTTAATATTCCTGGAAGGTCAGGGGAGATGTTTATTTTAAATTCTATTGGTTTTTCTTTAATTCTAGGGTAGACTAGTTTTGTTAAGGAATTAAAGACTTCTCTTGGGTTGTATTCTTTAGGAATGATTTCCATTTTGTTGGCTTCTATTTTTGATATGTCTAAGATGCCATTAACAATTTCTAGTAAGTTTTGACTGGAATCGACGATGTCTTTAGCAAAGCCTCTTGTTTCCTCACTTAAATCTGGAGCGGACAACATACACTCACTAAAACCAACAATAGCATTTAAGGGAGTACGAATTTCATGAGACATATTTGATAAAAATTCAGTCTTGGCTTGATTGGCTTTTTCAGCTTGGTCTTTGGCAACGTTTAATTGTTCAATCATTTTAACATCGGGATTTTCAATTGTAAAATACATTAAAAACGAATTTATGGTCATTGGGAAAGTTATTAATAATAATTGAATTCCAAAAATTCCCATTAGCATCTCTATAACAAGTAATAAAACAAAAACCATTAATGGAATACCTTTAGATTTTTTTATTTTTTTTGAAAAGACTAAAACTAATAATATATTAAAAAAGATTAAAATGATGCACCATAAAAACATAAAATTACTTGCTGGTCCTGTCGACTTAATTAATATATTTTCTTCAAAGATATGATTTATTGGAAGAATAAATATAATAGTTGGAATAAATATTAAAAATGTAACTACTAATCCTTTATTTTTTAATAAATTTAAAAATTTGGATTTTATATCATTATTTATTACAACTAAAATATAAATTGTATGCAAAAATATCCACACACTATTAAAAGAATAATATAGCTTTTCCATAATAGTGATGATGGTTTCATTTTTATTGTAAGCGTTTAAGTAGAAAAATAATTCTCCAATCAAACATATAATATTACAAATTAATAGAGCACTATAAACACTATTTTCTTTTGTTAATATTTTTTTTCTTGGAAAATACAAGAATGCTAATAATACACAAAGTAGCATACAAATTATATTCACCGTAATTGAAATTAATCTCAAGTCATTTATACTCATATTATCACCTATTTTAATTGTAACAAAAATTTGTCGAAGTATAAAGTATTTTTCATAAAAATTAACATTATTTCTTATAAAATCGCAGAGTAAAAATGAATAAATATTACTTAGTTCATTTTTATTTATAAAAAAAATCTATTATTATAGTTTTCTTAAATAAGTGAAACGAAAAAATTTGGATTTATTAAAAAGTGCGATTGAAAAAAAATAAAAAAATTTTTTGCTTTTCAAATTTAAAAGTTTTATTATAGAACAAGAACTACCCAGTAATAGTATTATAAATAATTGCATTAATAAATATTTTTACTTATTATGAAATTTTTTAAAGTGTTTATTGGTAGCAAAACTCAAATTTAAAAAACAAAAAATTGCTTTCTTTGAAAATAAAAAAAGCTGAGCAAAATTTATTCATTTTTACTCAAACATTTTTAATATTTACTATATTTAAATCTTTTTTTACTTTCAAAATAATCCTAATTTTCTTGCTAATTTCATACCATGTTCAATGTCACGTTCCATACCTTTTCGATTTGGCTTTCCACTTGCTAAGTATGGTAAATCTTCTTTGATAATTATATCTTGTGGAAATGAATATTTTGGTAAATGAACTTTACAAGCAGATTTTATATTTTCTCTTATTTCTTCTTTGTTAAAATTTTGATCAACTACTATAACGGCTGAAGGTACAAAGTATTCTTCGTGATTTATGTCAGGTGCTTTAACTACAGAAACTTTAATGACTCCTGGAACTTTAGAAATGACTGCTTCAATCGTAGTTGGATAAGCTTTATCTCCACTAAAAACGGAAATGAATTCTTTAATTCGACCTGTAATGGTTAAAAAGCCTTGTTCATCAATCTTTCCTAAATCACCAGTATGAATCCAAATTGAACCATCAGGATGAGTTTTTATGACTTCTTTTGTTGCTTCAGGTGCATTATAATATCCTATCATTGGCGTGTAAGACTGAATGCAAATTTCACCTTCTTCGTTATACCCTTTTTCTTCAAGTATATCTTTATCAAATGCTCCAATAATGGTTTTGACATATGGAATTCCGATTTTTCCTGGTATTGCTGTTTCTTTATTCATTCTTAAAACAGCTGAAGAAGAATTTTCTGTACAACCGTAACCGTAACCTAAATAGTCTGGTAAAAAGTTACTAGCTCTTTCTTCAAATTGTGGAGTAATTTTTTCTCCTCCTATTCCAGCTGTTTTTATGAAAGTTTTAATATCTTCTTTTGTGATTCCACTATAAATTAATAAATCAATTAAGGCAGAAACTAAACATAAGTGATTTGGTTTTTCTTTCATAATAAGTGATGCAAAATCTTGAGGTGAAGGCATCTTTCTTAAAATATTATTCATTCCAGCACAAAGTGCTAAATGACTACTTGAAATAGCTGCAGAAGCGGAAAATAAAGACCATACTCTTAACCATTTATCTCCAGCACTATAATCCAGTTCTGAATTTAATAATTGATGAACCATAATGTTAAATCCATTATCATTTATCATAACGTTTTTAGGTTCACCTGTTGTTCCACCTGTTTTAGCCATAAAGAGTAAATCTTCAGGTTTTCTGTTAATTTCTGGCATTTGATAATTTTTGCCTATTTTTATAAATTCTTGCCAAGAAATAGTTCTATTATCTTTGTGAGTAAATTCTTTGCTAACATTAATAATATTTTTAATGTTTGTATTTTGGTAAAGATATTCTTCCATTTCAAGATTAAAATCATCGTTTGAAACAAAGAAGTAATTTGTAGGTAAATCATTAATCATTTTAGCAAGTGTTTTAAGTGGAGTTCCTTGTACAATAAAACTTACAGCACTTCCTGATGAACACGCTCCATATAGCAAATAGTTTTCATAGGGTAAATCTGATGGTAGCATGCCCACAAGACATTTTCCTTTTCTTATTCCGATTTTATGTAAACTACAAGCTGTTTTATCTATAGTTGTAAAGAAATCATTATAAGTAATTAAACCTTCTGTGCAATCCATAGCAATTTTGTCTAAATTGTTTTTATTTTTTTCTTTTAAATATTCTGTTGCTGTCATGTGAGGTAAAGGACTCGTAATATGTTCTTCTTTAAAAAAAGCAAGATGTTTTTTATCGAGAGAAGGGAATCCTGTACTCGGTCCTTTTAAATTTCCTATTGCTAAATCTCTTAAATAAAGGTCAAGCTTTATTTTTTCTTCCTCAGTCATTGAAAGTAATTTTTTTCGATATTCTAATAATTGATTTCGTTTATTTTCCATGTGTATCCCTCTTTTCAAGTTCAACTATAGCGTTCTTTTATTTGGTTTTCAATAAAAAGTAGTGCTTGATGTATCAAATATGATATAATAGTGTCTAGAAGAGAGGTTTTGTTGCATGGATTATGATGTTAATTATATTGAAGCTTCTTATGATGCTCAAGAATTAAATGAAATTTTTATCAAAGAATTTGTTCGATTTAGAAAAGAAAATAATTTAACGCAAGAATTGTTTTCAAAGTATTCGGGGGTTTCGAGAACAAAAATTGCTCGTATTGAAAATGGGAGTCATTCACCGAGTATTTTAAGTTTACTTGAGATATTAGGACCAATTGGGTATACAATTAAAATAGAAAAAGTTTCTAAGAAATAAATTATAGTCTTTTATTTAAGCCTGTTATTATTTATAATAGTTTTAGGTGAAGATATGTGATAGATGTTAAAGAAGTTCTTTTTGAAAGAAATGGAAAAAATTTAATACTTTCTTTAGAAAACGAGGCTGAAGTTTTTTTTCAAGATGTTTCTAGGAAAATAGAGCCTACTGTTGCTTTTAACTATTTAAGCGATTTAATGCTAATTATCGACAACTGGCAAAATAAATATATTGATTATAGTATTATTGATGGTGAGCATTGGAAATTAGTCATTATTTATTTAGATGGCAGTAAAAAAGAATTTGTGGGAAAAGGTTGTTTTCCAAATAATTTTGAGGCTGTAGAAAAAATAAACCAAAAGTTAACAGGTGAGTCATATGTATAATATTGATTTTAAAAGTTTACAGCCATACGTGATTGAGGCGTTTACTCATGTTTATGGAGAAGAATTCCGTGAGGTTGTTACAGATAGAGTTAACAAAGGCATTATTAATTTGTACCATGATGTAGAAGGTTTAAAAGATTATCTATCTTTTATTAAAATCTGTAAACAAAAAGAGTTTGCTATTCAATTTTTAGAAAAAATTGGGTATGATGTTTCTACTTATAAAAAAGAAAGTTATGCAGAATCTTTAGATGAAGAAGCTGAAAAATTATTAGAAATTTATATAGGCAAATCTTGTGGATTTTCAGAAGATAGAAATCAAAAAGTTCCTCTTTGTGCTTTTAGAAATGATAATCCAACTCATCCTAAAGAATTATTAGAAAATAAATTAAAACTTATTAATTATCTTTTAAATCCAGAGCCAAAAATAACAGAGGAGAATTTTGAGGAGTTTACAAAAACAGATGAATACTTGATTATTTTAGAAAAAATTAATCAGTTGAATGCTGTTTATGAGAACGTGTTTATGGAATATAAGATATGGGAAGAACAATTATTTCCTTATGAAGATTATATTGATACAGAAGAAAAGAGAAAACAGGAAATTTTACAAAAAAAGACGAATGAATTATTGGTAAATATTTTTCCAAAATTACCCGTAGCCCTTCAAAATATTCTTTCTAATAAATCTTTAAAAGAACAACAAGATATTTTATTTGAAAAAGATCTTTCTGTTGCGCCTTTTCCAGAATTTATTAGTCCTCAAACATTAAACTCACTTAAGTCTTTAAGGGTTGGTTATATAAATAGACATATTATTGAATCCTGTAAACTCTATTTAGAAAATTTAGGAATACCTATACCGAATAAAGAAATATTCAAGTGTCAAAGAAAAGAAGATATTATTAGCGTTTTGGAGTTTTTGGAACAAGAATCCATTCAAAAATATATCCTATCTAAAGAAGTTGTTTGTTCTATTGCTTCTTTGAGAAACAAACTGTATGAAGAAGGCTTAAAAGAATATTATACTACTCGAGAAGACTTTAAAATGATTATGAAAAAATTTGGAAATAATCCTGATAATATTGATTTTATCTATTATCATCTTGCAAATGAAGTAATATGTATTACATGTGGTGGCGGAACAAATGACCAAAATGAATTTGCCTCTATTATGTTTTATACGATTAGAAGAAATGGTAAGGGAATATTATTTTTCCAGTTTATGCATGAGAATGGACATGGTATTGATAAAACAGAAAAAGGATGCGGTTTTGAATTAATGGAGGATTATAAGGAAAATGGTAGAAAAAATCCTTATGATTCTTCATTACGTATCTATGAAAAGTTTAATGAAACATTAAATGATATATTTACGATGGAGGCTGTGGATTTTCTTCATAGTCAAGGTATTTACTTAATTGAACCTAAAGAATTTATTATATTGGATACTAGTAATGTTAATACAACACTGATTGTGAAAAATTTATTACAACTCTTAGTAAAAAAATTTAAAAGACAGATTATTAAGGCAAAATTAAATACAAATCCAGAAGAGCTTATTCGTTACATAGGGGCGGATAACTTCGAGGATTTAGTAGACGTTGTTAATAAAGTAGATTTTCTTGCTCGGAATGGACTTTTATTAAATCTAAAACAGAATATAAAAGATGATTTGGTAGAAGAGTATTATAAAGAATTAGAAAGAGTAGACCAAATATATTTAAAGATAGATGAATATTATCGTAGTCATTTTGAAGAAGAAACTTCGGATTTAAAGCGATAAATAAGAGAACCATTGCGTTCTTTTTTAATACTCAAAAAAACTCTTGACTCTCCAGTTAACTGTAATGATTTAATCAGTGTGAAAGGGGGAGTATTAAAATGAGTAAATATTGTGCTGATTGTAAATACTTAAATACCAAAGAAGAAAAAGTAGAGGGAATTTACAAATGTAAGTTATCAAAAGAATTTACTTGTGCTTGTAATGGAGCCTGTCAAAAATTTGAAGAGAATTATGGACTTAATTCTTATGAAAAACAAAAACTTTTTGATTTAGGAAAAAATGTAAACCTTAATCAAACTCCATGTGGTATTTATCTGTTTATCTTGTTATTTTTAATCATTTTTGGTATGTTATTAAAAATGCTAGGGTATTAGAGGTAATTATGAAGTATAAAATTGGTGAGTTTGCAAAACTAGTAGATGTTCCTATCAAAACGCTGCGGTATTATGATGACATCGGCCTTTTTAAACCAAAAGAAGTTGATCTTTTTAGTCATTATCGATATTATTTAGACTCTCAAATAGAGGATTTAAATCTTATCTTAGAACTTAAAGAAGCTGGGTTTCAATTAGTTGAAATAAAACGGTATTGGAATAATTGGAATAATGCTATTTTGTTAAACCAGAAGGAAAAGATTTATTTGGAACAAGAAGAATTAGATCGAAAAATAAAAAAAATTGATGAACTGCGTTTTCGATTGAATGATGGAATGATTTGCCAAAACAAGGTTTTAAAAGTTAAAGTTAAAGAAAGAAGGAAATAAAATGAATAAAAATGATACAAATTTAATTATAGGGAAGTCAGGAGTAGGAAAGACTAAAAAAGTTTTTGAAATGGTGGAAAAAATAATAGGAGAAGGAGAAAATCTTTTTATTCTTGATAATAAAGAAGAGTATTACAATAAGTTTTATGAAGATTTAGTAAATAATGGGTATAATGTAAAAAGAATTAATTTAAGGGAACCCAAACTCTCAAATTCTTTGAATATTTTAGCGTACCCTTATCAACTTTATAAAGAAAATAATAAGGATGCTGCCATTGTTTTAGTTTTAAGTATTGTCGAAAATATTTGTGTAAAAAAATATAGAGATGAAGATCCTTTTTGGGAGAATAACGCAGCGATGTTTTTAGCCAGTCTTATCTTAAAGTTATTTGAAGAACAAGGAGAAGAAAACGTCAATTTTATCGAGTTAGGAAAATTTATTTACCAGTTAGACATTAAAGAAGAATTTGAGAAGTTAAAAGACTATTTTACCTCTTTAGATGTTTTAAATCCAATTTATAAAATGGGTTCTTCAACGATGTTTGCTCCAATGGACACAAGAGGAGGAATCATTGTTACTTTAAAAGAAAGAGTGAACAAGTTTTTTGATCGAGAAACGATTTTACAAGTGTTATCGGAATGTGACTTTAAAATAGAAGATTTTAAAGAAAAAACAGCGCTATTTTTTGAAGGGAAAGGCGAGTTAAATGCTGTTTGTAATGGTATACTAAGTGAAATGCTGCTATTTAATAAACAGAATGAAAGAATAATAAATCTTATATTAGATGATTTTAATTCTTTACCAAAATTCAAAGAAATGGATGAGATTGTTAACTATGCACCTTTAAATAAAGTGAGAACTTTGATTATTACGAACTGTTTAGAAGAATTAGAAAGTCTGTATGGAACCTTTACATTTAAGAAATTTCAAAATATTTTAAATTTGGAAAAAATAAAAGAGGGTGAAAACAGTGAAAATATCGAAAAAAATTAAAATTAGTAATAATGATTATTTTGTTATTATAGATTGTCGACTATAAAAAAGGTAAGGGTAATTATCTTGCAATGGAGCAGATTGTTCCTTGTTAATAGAGCGATACTTGTCATTTATAATTGTATTAGGTGTTGAAAAAAATTAGAAAGAAAGTGGCATATATGTGTAAAGTAAAGGAATTAAATAGTGGGAAAATTCATGAGATATCCTATATTTAAAAGTATAAAAAAGTTGCAAAACTTAAAAAATTACGTTAGAATTTTGTTAGTGGTGGTAAAAAAATGGATAAAGATCGAAAAATGTTTTTAGGAATTATTTTATTGTTGCTCTTTTTTATGGTTTTTGTAGGAACAAGGGCTTTTAAAGATAAAAAAGAAGAAAATCCTAAAAATAGCGATGCTCTTATTTTTAAAAAAGAATACGAATCTTTAAATAATGTGGTTCGAGAAAAGGATGGAAAAACGATTAAAGAAATAGCCATTAGTCAAAATAATCCTGTTGAGATTGTTACGGAAGAAAAAGCAATTTCTTTATTAGAAAGTGGAACAGGTATTCTTTATTTTGGCTTCCCTGATTGTCCATGGTGTCGTAGTATGCTTCCCATCTTGTTAAGTACTTTAGATAATATGAGTATTTCTAAGTTGTATTATTTGAATGTAGCCAATATTCGAGATACTTTAGCATTAAATGAAAAAGGAAAACCAGAAGTTAAAGTAGAAGGAACAAAAGGGTATAAAAGAATTTTAGAATTGTTAGATGAGGAATTATCTCCTTATTATTTAATGAACGATGAGGGAAAACAAGTCGATACAAAAGAAAAAAGGCTTTATGCTCCTACAGTGGTAGGATTTAAAGAGGGAAAAGTAGTTGCTTTTCATGAAGGAACAGTAGAGAGTCAGAAAAGTGGTTATGACGATTTAACGGAAGAGGAGAAAAAGGAATTAAGTACGATTTTTGAGAATTTAATTAATCAAGTTTATGATACTAATTGCGATGAAGCTTGTTAACTTCCTAAAAGGGGAAGTTTTTTCTTGTCCTTCATTTCTTATTTTTATATAATGAATAAGAGGTGGTGAGTGATGATGGTGTCTTTACTTCCGGCAGATCAATATATTGTTGTTAACCGAACGATTTTAACCGAAGTGGAACGAAAAAATTTAATTAGTCTTTATGAGCCGATTATTGGGTATGCAGCGGTGAGTTTGTATCTTACTTTATGGCGCGATTTGGATCGTTTGGAAATTGTTAGTCGTGATTACAACCATCATCATTTGATGACTCTTTTAAAATGTGATTTGGAAACGATTAAAGAAGCTAGAAAAAGTTTAGAAGCAGTCGGGTTAATTAAGACGTATGCAAAAGAAGGGGAACGAAACAGTTACGTGTATGAACTTTATTCTCCGATGACACCTAAAGAGTTTTTTGCTCATCCTATTTTTAATGTCGTGCTTTATAATAATTTAGGAAAACAAGAATATGAATTTTTAAAACAAGAGTATTTTGCTTATAAGATTGATTTAAAAGACTATCAAGATATTTCCGCTACATTAGATGAAACCTATAAAACAACGAGTCAAGTGTCTTTTGAAGCGGTAGGGAAGAAAGAACTTCCTATTGCAATCCATGATCAAGTGGATTTTGATTTGATTTTGTCTAGTATTCCTAAAGATATTTTAAATGAAAAGAGTTTTAATAAGAAAACAAAAGAACTGATTAATAATTTAGTTTTTACTTATAATTTTGATACGTATAAAATGATTGATTTGATTCGTTTGGTGATACAAGAAAAAGGCTATATTGATAAAGAAGAATTAAGAAAAAGTGCTCGTAAGTATTATCAGTATCAAAATAATGGAAAGTTGCCAACACTGGTGTATCAAATGCAACCCGAGTATTTAAAAAGTCCTAGTGGAGACAATACGAAAAGAGGAAAAATTTTGGCTATTTTTGAGAATACAACGCCTTTTGATTTTTTAAAGAGTAAGTATAAAGGGAATAATCCGACGAATCGTGATGTGGCGCTCGTCGATAGTTTGCTTCAAGATGTAGGGCTTAAACCCGCTGTTGTTAATGTTTTAATTGATTATGTTTTAAAGAAAAGTGACAATAAATTAAAAAGAGAATATGTGGAAACGATTGCGGGACAGTGGAAAAGAATAGGGATTGAAACCGCTCAGGATGCCATGGCGATTGCGGAGAAAGAACATAAGAAATATAATAAAAGAATTAGTGATAAGAAAGATAAAATTGTTGAGCCTGTTTGGTTTAATGAACATTTAGAAAAAGAATCGATGAGTGAAGAAGAAGCTTTAGAATTAGAGAGTATTTTAAATAAATATAAAAGTTAGAGGTTGTTTATGAAGAATTTAAAAGAGTTAACAAAAGTGGAACGTTTTGAGTTACAACTGGAAAGTGATTTTGATGAAGCCTTAAAAGATGAGGAATTTAAAAAATTGATTAAGAGTTTGAATCGACCTAAAAAGGAAATGATGAAATATACTTCCAGACTTAAGACGACTTGTCAAGAAATTAAAAATTGTCAAAATTGCCAAGGGTTGTTTCAATGTCAAAATGCTTTAGAGGGACATATTGATACCCCTAAAATAGAAGAAAATCGTCTTTATTTTACGTATTATCCTTGTCATTATTATCAAAATATGATTTTAAAAGATAATGAAAGTAATCGCTTGAAAAAAGTGATGTTAAAAGATATTGATCTTAAATTAAATGATAAACAACAATCGAAAGTGATTAAATGGTTGGATACGTTTTATGAAAATTTTGACTTAGGAAAAATACAGAAAGGTCTTTATTTGCATGGTAATTTTGGTTCAGGAAAAACGTTTTTAACGAGTGCTTTTTTACATGAATTGGAAGAAAAAAAGAATGTACGAGTGGAAATTATTTATATTACGGATTTAATAAGAGATTTAAAGGATGATTTTTTTGAATTTGCGGATAAGATGGATTGGTATTGTAAAGTGGATGTTTTAATGCTCGATGATTTAGGCGCGGAGAAGGTGACGGATTGGTACAGAGATGAAGTGTTAGGACCTCTTTTACAGTTTCGCATGAGTCAAGGAAAGACCACGTTTTTTACTTCTAATTTGACGATTGAGGAATTAGAGAAACATTTGTCTTTATTTAATAGTCCTGATGATAAAGTAAAAGCAAGACGAATTATTGAACGCATTAAATATTTGACGGTGGATATGGAGCTAGTGAGTGAGAGCCGAAGAGAACGAGGTTTTCATGAATAAGGTTTGGATTTCTAATGAACAATCTAGTTTGCAACGGATTGATTCTAAATGCATCGATTGTGGCCAATGTTTAGAGGTTTGCAAAACTTGTAATGGATTAAAGGATGGAGATTGTATTCATTGTGGGGCGTGTATTTTAAAATGTCCTATGGGAGCATTGGTTCCCAAATACAATTATAAAGAAGTACTAGCGAATCTCCATGATGAGGAAAAGATTGTTATTGCATCAATCAGTCCAGCGGTTCGAGTGAGTATTGGGGATGAGTTTGGGTATCCGCCAGGGGCTTTTTTAGAAGAAAAGTTGGTAGGTGTTTTAAAGGATTTAGGTTTTGATTACGTTTTAGATACCACTTTTGGTGCGGATTTAACGGTAATGGAAGAGGCTAGTGAATTTATTGAACGATTGAAACAAAAAAAGAAACCCATGTTTACTTCCTGTTGTCCTTCTTGGGTTCATTTTATGAAAAAGTATCATGAGAGTGACTTAGATCTTTTATCTAGTGCAAAGAGTCCTATTAGAATGCAAGGCGCGATGATTAAAACTTATTTTGCTCAACTTAAGAACTTGAATCCAGAAGATATTGTTACGGTTTTTCTCACTCCTTGTGTTTCTAAAAAGAGTGAAATTGAAAACGATTGTTTTTGTGATTATGTGATCACTACGAGTGAGCTTGCGATGATGATTCGCGAGCAAAGTCTTGATTTTAAAACGGTTTTAGAACGAAAATTTGATTCAGTTTTAGGAAAAGGAACGAGCTCAGGTCTTATTTTTGGAACGAGTGGAGGCGTCATGAGTGCTGTATTAAGAACGGGTTACTTTTTACTTAATCATGAAAATCCACCACAAGATTTAGTTGAACTGTCGTCTTTAAAGGGAACAGAAAATTTTAAAGAAATGGAAGTCGATTTAAATGTTTGTAAAGTAAAAGTAGCGATTGTGTATGGGCTTCGGCTTCTTAATCAGCTGTATGATTCGTTAAAAGAAAACTATGATTTAATTGAAGTGATGACGTGTGAACTGGGCTGTGTTGGAGGTGGAGGGCAACCCATTGTTCCAATTAATAAAAAAGAAGAATATACTCGAGAAAGAGGAAAAAGTTTGTATCAGCAAGATGCTAATGAGACGCGTTTTAGTTATGAAAATCCAGAAATTAAAATGATTTATGAGAACTTTTTAGAACATCCTTTAAGTACTAAGGCGAAAGAATTGTTACATGTTCCATCAAAAGAAAGATAATCTTTCTTTTTTTAAATATTAAAAGTAGTATTATTTTACAATCAATTTGATGTTGCGTAATGAGATAAATTTATATATAATTGGTTTATAATAGAGGTGTAGAATAATGAATCGAAAAGGATTTACTATTGTCGAATTAATGGCAGTCATTGTTGTGTTAGCAATTATTATAACGTTAGCGTTTGCATCGTTTAAAGGTATCGGAGAACGAGTACGC
>CAJTYF010000028.1 GCA_910583945.1 uncultured Bacilli bacterium | reverse complement strand
TACCTATTTGCAAAAACGGGATTTCCATTCGGGATATCCTAATCAAAATTCACCACAATATTTTCCTTTTATTTCTTACGACTTAAAACAAGATTAGACGTTTGATGCCAATTCTCATAAACATCTCCATTTGGTGCCATCGACAAATCAAAAGTTCGTTTAGAGGCTTGAAACCATTCACGTTCTAACTCGCTTTTAGAAATATACTTCTTAAAAGAAATGGTTTTCTCCTCATTTTTTGATTTCACAATCACTAATTTATAATCTCCCGTAGAATAAATCGGCACTTCTCCTACTTCATACCCTTGTTCTTTTAAATGTGCCATCACTTCATCAAAAATAGCACTATCAATTTGTGCTGAAAACTCACCATCTTTTAAATCTTCATGTAGAGTTTGAAATAATACATGAGCCCCTACATAATCACTTAACTCGATATAACGTTCTAAAGACTCTACCGAATCTAAACCACCTTTAAAACAAGTGGCTACTAAGGTAAATGTTGTTCCATAAGACTTATTAATCAATTCTTTAATATCTTCAGTTACTATAGTTTTGACACCAAAAATATGTTCATTATCAGAATCTTCTAGCGCATGGCGACTAATATTAATATTAAATTCTCTAGCAAGCATTCTTAAATCAAAATACTCACAAGAACCATTAGTAGAAATAAATAACTTTCTTCTAGCCAAACCTAAAGATTGAAACAACGTACTTAAGTCTTTCATCAATAAAGTAGGTTCCCCTCCCCCAATCACAATATTGTCTAAAAAGGGTAACAGCTTTTTTAAACTTTCTAATATCGCCTTCAAATCATAAATACAAGGTTCTAAATATTGATTACGACAAAAAAAGCAATGGGCATTACAAATTCGTCTCAATTCTAAATAAAGATTTGTTTGCTTTGTAAAACACGTATGCCCAAACCGTTTAGAAGTAAAATCTTGCCAAGATGATCCAGTAAGTTTAGGAATAATAATATGAGAAACAGGAGTAAATTTATCTTTTTCTAAATCATAAAGTTCAAAATTAATATTATTTCCTCGAGATAAAGAATCTAAAGAAAATTCAGGCATAGTGATTTTTTTAAAAGAACAGTTATAAAACTGAAAATGATCTATCATTTCAAAAGGAATGGTAGAAAAATCAATCTCCTCAAAATTTTTAGAATAAACAATTCCTCCTGAAAAGTGTATCATATCTAATTTTGAAAATTGTTCTCCCCCTAATAAAGAGAATAATCGATATAAATCTCCTTCGTTATTCTGATCTATTTCTAAAGTTTTTTTGATATTCATACTATAAACATCCATTTTTTCTTTGGTTAAAAATTTGTTATTTAATTGCTCGGTATGACAACGAAATAAAAATCATTGAAAATCTAGAGAAGAAAATGATAAATGATTATTTAATTCTAAAAGATGAATTTGGTCTAAAGAAATAGCAAACAATACTTCGTTTGACATTTCAAAAGGAAAAATTGTTTCTTCAAAAGAGACAAGATCATTTAAGTAAAACTCCACATGTGTCTCAAAAAAACAAGATCCCTTTATAGATATTTTGTAAAGAATTATCCTAGTAATAAAGATAATAATTGATTACTACCAAAATAAACAATCAAATCATTTATTAAAAGAACAACGACTACGACACCAATATATTTCATATCTTCCATAAAAATATATTTTCGAAGTCTTAAGCCTTCAACATATTTCTTAATAAAACGAACCAATTTTAAAAATAAGAAAAAGAGTAAAATCAAATAAATAACTTTAACAAAAAGAAAATAAAGAAGAAAATAAAAAAGACCATTAATTTTATATAAAGAGAAAAAAATAGGAAGAACAAAACCGATACTAATCCCTTCAAAAAAAAGATAACAAATGAAACCTGGTATGGCTAGAAAACAAAAAGAAAGAGCAATCAATCCTAGTAAAATAAGAAAATGAAACAATACACTTTTTAAAGTAAAAACATTTTCCTGAAATAACGGTGTCAAAGATTGAAGAATGCTTTCTTTTATAACTTGTTCTTGTTTTAAATAAAAAAGAAGACCTGTCACGACACCAAATAAAAAAAGAATAAAAAGAAATAAAAAAACAAATTTATACTTACTAAAGCTTGTCCGAATCATTTTCATTAGTTCTCACCTAGTAAAGCATATTTACTAATCCACTAAAATATGATAAATTTATTTATATTAGAGGTGAAGTATGAAAAAAAGAACAAGAAAAATATTAGTTTGGATTATGTTAATCCTTATGGTAGGAAGTGTCATTGCTACCATGCTTGGTTATATGATTGCATCAAGATAAAATTAAACTTGTTAGAAATAAGGATTTATTATATAATAGTTATAACAAATAGAATAAAAAAGGATGGAGACTATGTTAAAAGAATTTGATTATGATAAATTACCTGTAGTAGATATAGTAAATGAAATGATTGTCGATGCCGCCGCAAAAAATGCCAGTGACATCCATTTTGACCCGACACCAACAGTGTTAAAGGTTCGAATTCGTATTGATGGAGAATTAATGGATTACGCTACCGTTCCCGAAAGTGTAAAAAATCCTTTAATTACTCGTATAAAAATCATATCTGGTATGAACATTACGGAATCACGTCTTCCTCAAGATGGAGCAATTAAAAATTTAATAAAAGACAAAACTTTAGACCTTCGTGTTTCGACATTACCTATAGTTTATGGTGAAAAAATCGTGATTCGTATTTTAGATTATACGATGAGTTCTAATGGATTAGAATCTTTGGGATTCTCTCCAAAAAATTTAGAAAAAGTAAAAAAACTAATTGTTGAACCGAATGGTATTATCTTAATTACCGGAGCTACAGGTACTGGTAAATCTACTACTGTATACTCTATGCTTCAAATATTAAATACAATTGAGAAAAACATTATTACAGTAGAGGATCCTGTCGAAATGAAACTATCTGGTGTCAATCAAGTTCAAACGATGAGTGACATTGGACTAACCTTTGCAAATGCTCTAAGAAGTATCCTTCGTCAAGACCCAGATATCATCATGATTGGTGAAATTCGTGACGATGAAACCGCTAGAATTGCTGTTCGAGCTAGTATAACGGGGCATTTAGTCTTATCCACCATTCATACCAACAACTCTTTAAACACCATTGAAAGATTGCTCGATATGGATGTTGAACGTTACTTATTAGGTTCCGCTCTAGCTGGAATTATCAGCCAAAGATTAGTAAAAAAATTATGTCCAAAATGTCGTACTTCAAGAAAAGCTACCCCTTACGAAAAAAACGTCTTCAAACAAGTTTTAGGAATGGACATTGAAGATATTTACACACCCGTAGGATGTAACGACTGTTACAAAGGCTATCATGGTCGTGTTGCTTTACAAGAAGTTTTAGTCATTGATCAAAGAATCCGTGATGCCATCACAAACGGTTCTAAAAAGGAAGACATTCGTAAACTTGTCTATGTAAAAGATGGCACCGCTACATTATTAGAAGACGGTTTAAACAAAGTAATTGAAGGTTTAACCAGTTTCGAAGAAATCTTAAGAGTCATTGATATCGATGACGATTTAGGAAATGACGATGTTGAAATTAAAAATGCTTTAATTGGAAAAGCAAACCCCACTCCATCACACCAAACAAAAAAAGAGGAAGCTTCCTCCATTGAACTCTTATAAAAGGAATGAAAATATTCCTTTTTTAAATGAAATAAAATATATACTGAAATTTATCAAAAAAATAAAATACTAGAAAAACACTACTAACTAAAAAAGGTCCATAAGGCACTTCATGAGCCTTAGAAAAATACATCGAACCAATCGCATAAGGTAAAGCTAAAAAAGTCGACAAAATCAAAGCCACCATTGAAAATTGATACGTTAAAACCATTCCCATAACAAATGAAAATTTAATATCGCCGCCTCCCAAAGATTCCTTTTTAAAAACAAGATTACCAAATTTTCCAATAGCCAACATAGTTAAAAACATACATAAACCATGGCCAAGACTTAATAAAGCCGCATTTAAACCAAAATAAAACCATTTTAAAATAAAAATTAAGAGTACTGAAACAATTAACGGACTATCCAAAATAATCATATATTTAAAATCTGTAATAAAGATTAAAACCACAAGTGAAGACAAAAGAATAGAAATAAAAAAAGCGTAAGAAATTTGAAATTTACTATAAGAGGCAACAAACAAAATACCTGTTAAAAGTTCATATAAAAGATACTCCATGGATATTTTTTTATGACAATAACGACACTTACCTTTTAAAAATATAAACGAAAAAATAGGAATTAAATCTAAAATTCCTAATCGATGATTACAATAATCACAATGACTTGGCGGTCTGATTAAAGATTCATTTTGACTCAAACGGATACCCATACAATAGAAAAACGAACCAAAAAGCAAACCTAAAACAAAAATATAAATTGTGCTCAACATAAAAGAAGCCCCCTATTTACTGCTCTAATCCATTTAACAATCCAAACATTGGTACTAAAACAGCTAAAATAATAATTCCAACAACGATGGCCAAGAAAGCAATCAAAATAGGTTCCATGAAAGCTTTTAAATTATTAATTAAGCTTCGGTGCATTTCCGAATAATAATCACTTACCTTTTGCATCATATCCGCAAGCTGACCTGTAGACTCACCAGTTACTAACATATAATAAGCAACATCTGGAATCGCCCAATGATCTTGAAAAGAAGTTGAAATCTTATCTCCCTTAACAATATTATCAATAGTGTCATTCATAATTTCTTTATAAATCTCATTATTAGTAATACGGCTTAAAATGCTCATACTATCCGTAATAAAAACGTTATTAGCTAGTAAAGAGGCAAAAGTTTTTGTAAAAATAGTTAATTCATTGTAAATAATAATATTCCCAATCAAAGGCATATGCATAAAGAAATACTGTAAATTTCTTCTAAATGCCTTAATATTTTTATAACAAACTAAAAGTACAATACAAACCAAAATTACTCCAAGTAAAAGATAAAATATATTATTTTTTAGAAAATCACTTAAATTGATAACCATTAACGTCAAACCATTAATTTCAACATCCGACTGTTCATAAATTTTAATAAAACTTGGAATAACATAAAGTAATATAAATGTTATAACCGCGATAGCAAACACCATAATAACCGTTGGGTAAGTAACAGCACTTATCATTTGTTTACGTGTTTTAATCAATTCCTCATAATAATTTGCCATATCCGTTAAAGTTTCTTCAAGTTCTCCAGTTGCTTCAGCCGCTTTAATCATATTAATCAAAAGAGCTGGAAACATAATTCCCTGTTTTTCTAACGCTTTAGAAAAGGATTCTCCCATGGTTAATTCGTAAACAACAGATTGCAACGCTTTACGATATTTCTTCTTTTTTTGCAATTGCTTATTTAAAATTTTAACTCCATCAGTCAATGGAATACCACTTTTTAAATAAGTAGAAAGTTGAGTTAGCCAAAACAACAAATCTTTATTTGACATTCTAACCGCAAACATACTCGTTTCACCGTATAAGAAATCAATCATTTTACTTGTTTTAATATCATAAACAATATAATTTTCTTGAATTAAAAAAGTATTAACATCTAATTTAGAATATCCATTAATGGTTCCAGTCTCCACTTTTCCGTCGGCATTTCTAGCAGTATATTGAAAAACTCGAGGATTTTGACTTCTTTCTCCACCTTCATTTTGTAAATCCACAAGTAATTTTTGACGTATTGCTTCAAGTCGAGCATTTCTTTTTTTAACAAAGCCTAAATTATTATACCATTCTTGATATTTAGCTTGTTGCTCTTTTTTCTTTCGTTCTCTCTCGCGTTGTTTTTCAGCTTCAGTTCCTACTAAATTTTTTGTTTTTTTGTAAGTTCGATCCACCCTTAAACTCACAAAATTAAAAAGCATAATCACTAAATCAAAAAAAATAAATTTTATACCTTTATAAGCACAAACAAAAATATTGATAAACGCCCAAAACAAATCTATAGGAAATGACAAAATGCTTTTTCTCTCTGGAACATTTTCTTGAATCATCTTACATCCTCCCTATTCTTTATCAAAATTATACCACAATTTTTAAAATTTGAAATCAAAAAATGAAACATTTTTCAAAAAAAGCATAAAATAAAACAAGGTGATATCTTATGTATAACGCTCCTTCCTTAATCAAAGGATTAAGTTTAACAAAAATTATAGGAGGAATTTCTAAAACACTTCAAGTAGCCAATCAAATCATTCCTCTCTATTATAAAACAAAACCTCTAATCACAAACGCTCAAAATGTCTTTAGTCTTTTAAAAAACGCCTCTCCCAAAAAGGAAACTTTAGAAAAAAAAGATAAACCAAAAGAAAACACAAATCTTTCCTCCAAAAACACAAAAGAAAAAAAGGTTAGCACCTCTTCACCAACTTTCTTTCTTTAAATATTTCTTTAGTAAACGTTTTTGACTCCAATATTTCTTTTTCATTTTGATTTGATACCATGGAATCCTAGTATAAACCGTATTTAATTTAGAATTTAAATAGTGATAATAGAATTTATTCTCACTATGATAAATCCCAAATTGTTTTTCAACACGCGTCAATTTTCTAAAAACTCTTCTATACTTTCCAATAACATAATAATGTTTATTTTCAAAAATCACTTTCTCATCTTCCAAATAGAAACCACGCTTAAACAGTTCCATTCTAAGTAAAGGAAGTTCATTATTAGACTGAACAATAAGTTTCTTTATTTTTTCATTGTTAAATTTTAATATTTTTAAAATAGTATGGGTGCCCATACCCGCCAGCACAACGGTATCATAATCTTTAGTAATATTTTGTAACCCATCGGTTAAAAACAATTGAATTTGTTTTTCTAAACCCGCATTCAAAACATTTTCTTTGGCTTTTTCTAAAACTTTTTCATGAACGTCACTTGCTAAAAGAGTAGAAAGTTTTTTCGTCTCAATTAAATAAATCCCTAAATAACAATGATCGCATCCCACATCAAGAACTTTATCGGATTCAGAAATAAATGAGGCTAACGTTTGAATTCTTTTACTTGGCATCAATCAGACATAAAATCCTTTAACTTTTTAGCACGAGAAGGATGACGTAGTTTTCGTAAAGCTTTCGCTTCAATTTGTCGTATTCGCTCACGTGTAACATTAAATTTCTTACCCACTTCTTCTAAAGTATGACTGGTTCCATCAATTAAACCAAAACGTAACTCCAAGACTTCTTGTTCTCTTTCTTGTAACGTTTCTAATACCGCTTTAATTTCCTCTTTTAATATTTCATTCGTCGCATACTCTTCAGGTGTCATTGCATTAATATCCTTAACAAAGTCCCCTAAATGAGAATCTTCTTCTTCTCCAATTGGCGTCTCCAAAGAAACTGGATCTTGACTTATTTTAATAACCTCACGTACTTTTTCAACACTAATTCCCATTTTCTTCGCCACTTCTTCTTCACTCGGTTCACGATTTAACTCCAAAGTTAATTGACGTTGAATACGGGCCATTTTATTAATGGTTTCAACCATGTGTACAGGTACACGGATGGTTCTTGCCTGATCCGCTAAAGCTCTAGTAATTGCTTGTCTAATCCACCAAGTCGCATAAGTTGAAAATTTAAAACCCTTATCGTAATCAAATTTATCAACAGCCTTCATTAAACCAATATTTCCCTCTTGAATTAAATCTAGAAACAAAAGACCACGTCCCACATAACGTTTGGCAATACTCACTACCAACCTTAAATTGGATTCCGCTAAAATATTCTTCGCCATTTCATCGCCAACAGCGGCTCTTTTAGACAAATCAAGTTCTTCCTCTGGACTTAATAAGCTAATCTTACCAATTTCCTTTAAATACATACGAACTGGATCATTAATATTAATATCCTTTGTAATCTCCGCATCATCTAAAAGAATAGGGACTTCCTTTTCTAATGTTCTCGCATTAGGTTCGCCATCATCCTCATCCGCTACGACTTCAATATTATTTTCTATTAAAATATTATAAAGTTCATCTAGTGAATCATTATCGACTTCTAAGCCCTTTAAACTTTCCGCCAATTGTTCAAACGTGATAACCCCTTTTTCTTTTCCTAACGCGATTAATTCATTTTTTCTTTCTTCAAACGTCTTAATAATTTTCATCTAAAACACTTCCTTTTTTAATTCCATTAACTTTTGTGTAAGTTCCATTTTTTTTCGATCATCCAGTTCATTTTTTATTTTATCTTTAACTTCCTTAATTTCTCTTTCTTTACTTTTCACTTGAAACAGTTTAATAGCGCCAAACATGGCATCACTATTTAATTCTATCTCATGCTCACGATTAATAATCTCTAAGACCACATCCTTTAAAGCATTCGTTTCCATATAGGTAATAAAATCCGCTAAACAAATGGTTTTATTTTTTTCATAATAATAAAGAATTTCATTCGCAATCATTCGATAATTTTGGATTGGAAAAATACCAATATGTTTTTGAAACAAGCGAATATATTCCCCACCATTCATCATGTAATATAAAATCTCTTCACATAATTTATAATACCCATTAATTCGTTTATTATTTTTAACAACAGACTTTTTCTCCTCTTTTTTAGAAAGCTCTTTCGTTCCAAGTTGCTCCCTTAAAACGTCATAGGATATATTATAATCTTTTACGAGTTTTTGTAAAGTAACTTCGATTAAAACATCATCTTGACTCTTCTTTAAATTGATAAGAACAGACTTAATGTATTCTGACAAATCACTAATTTCATCTAAATTTTTATTTTTCTTTAAATAATTCAATTTAAAATCCATAAAAGACAGCGTTTTTTCTAAATTATGAACCATTGCTTCTTTTCCAAACTGAACCACATATTCATCAGGGTCCTTCGCTCCACTCAGTCGCACCACCGAAAAAGATAACCCCTGTTCCTCTAAAAGATTACCAATAGAGTAAGTAGCACTCTCTCCCGCACTATCGTTATCAAGCATTAAAACCAAAGGCACCCTTAACTTTTTTAAAGCCTCCATTTGATCTTTGGTTAAACTGGTTCCCATAAGTGCCACAACATTTTTAATTCCCACAGAAGAAAGCCGAATCGCATCCATATTTCCTTCGACTAAAATCAGAGACTTGTTTAATCGAATCGCATCACGTGCTCGATGATAATTAAATAAAACCTTCCCTTTCTTAAATAAATACGTTTCTTTGGTATTCAAATACTTTGGAACGATATCCGTTAAATAACACCGCCCTGTAAACCCCACAACATAGCCATTTAAATCATGAATGGGAAATAGAATACGATTACGAAAAACATCTAAAAATTCTTTTTCATTGCAATTAATAAGACCTAACTCTTCAAGCATTTTATCGCCATATTTTTTTTCTTTAAGTAAATCGTGCAAAATATTTTTATTTAAAGATAACCCGATTTCAAACTCTTTAACGGTTTCATCAAAAAGATTTCTTTTTTTCAAATAGTCTATCGCTTTCTCCCCTTCATAAGCTCGTAAGTTATTTTGATAAATTTTTAATACTAAATCCATGAGTTCATGCTCTTTTTGAAATTTATCTTCTTTTTTTATCGTTTGATCTAAAGAAAGCGTAACACCACACTCTTTGGCAACAATCGAAACCGCTTCCGCAAAAGAAACCCCCAAAAATTTTTCAACAAAAGTAAAAACATTGCCTGTATTTCCACAAACAAAACAGCGATAAATTTGCTTATCGGGTGAGACACTCATACTCGGATTGTGATCTTCATGAAAAGGACAAATAGCAAAAAAATTTTTTCCTTTTGGTGTTAAAGAAATATAATTGCCCACCACATCCACAATATTAGCACTGCTTCGAACCCTATTTAAATCCTCTTGTGAAATCAAAGACATATTTTTGCCTCCTAATTATATATATTACCTTTACTGTACTGATTTCCTTTTTTTTATACCAAAAAAATAAAAAAAAGAACAAAAAAGTTCTTTTTTCTCTTATTTAATAGCTTTATTGTGTAAACTCTTTGTCAAGTTCTTTTAAAATTCGACCCAAAGAATCCTAAAAAAAGAAGACATAAATTTGAAATAAGAATTGCTAAATACACTCCTTCATGAAACGTAAATTTTATAGATAAAGGCAAAATCAGCCCACCAATCAAAAAAGAATAAAGACTTTTTCTTTTAGAAGAATAAGGAGAAAATAAAGACAAAGGTGCTAAAAAAACTAACGCCGCGACGACTTGACTATTGCAAAAGTACTCCAAAAAGAAAGTCATATCACTCTTATAAATGGCATAGCCAATTAAGGAGACAAAATAAAGACCATAACTATAAATAGGTATTTCTTTTTTATAGTAAGCATCAAAAGAAAGAAAGATAAAACTACCAAAAACAAGCAAAACATTCGAAATAAAAAGACCACTGGTTTGATGTCCCACCAAACCATCCACAAAAGAATAAACAAAACGATTGCTCATTTCAAGAGCATTAGAATAGTAATAGTTCTCCATTAAAATGAGACCAAGCACTAAAAGTAATTTTCCTAAAATCATAAAATTTAAATCTAAGTCTTTTTTTTCTAATACAAAAAAATGAAAAAGAAAAAGACCCGTCAAGAATAAAAGATAGAACCACAAAGGGGTTGAAAGAGGGATAAACAAGCTAAACAACATCCCATAAAAGAAATAATTAAACATTTTTTTATTTTTAAACACCACATCAAAGAGTTTCCCCAAGCCCATTCCCAGTATAGGATACAAAAAAACAAGCACCACCTGAGAAAAAGAATGATAACCATGAATATAAGGAAGGATTCCGTTTTTATACCATCCAAATAACATTAGAACAAGCAAAACACCCTCTAGTTTTCGAACCAAAGAAACTTTAATCATTTTATGTAATCTACTCATCCTCATCACCACTTAAATATTTTCTTAAAGGAATAAAAGCTGGACAAACATAACTACAAAGACCACATTCAATACAAGGAACTTTTTTTCTTTGTTTGTACGCTAATATAGGTTTGGAATGAATAGGACAAACCGCATTACATTTGCCACATTTTATGCATTCATAAATCTTTTTTTCTTGTTTTTTCATAATCACTAAACCTAAAAAATCCTCCGTAACAATCAAGTCTTCTATAGGCATTTTCTTGCCTTGCATAATCCCGTTAACATAAATATCGTAATCATCAAGAGAAGTTTGATAAAAAGTTTTAACAAGATCCATCACTTTCGTTCCTAGCTTGACTAAAAAAACTTGTATCTTAAAATTAAAATCTCCACTAATCGTTATCAATTTTTCACTTGGCATCCTTCTTTTCTTCACTTGATAATAAAGCGTATAAAGTTCACTCGTTTTTAAATACAAGTAAGATTCTCTTACGTGTAAATATTTCGTTAAAAAGGATTCTTCGCCAATTAAATACAAATCGGGGATCATCTTTAAAACAATATTTTTATACGTTCCTAAAAAATTATGATAAACTGAAATAACCTCACTGGAACGATTACTAATTGCAATAATGGCCCGTTCCCCTGAATAAGCTTTAAGAAGCATATCAATAGTTTCCAAAAGACATTGTAAATATTCTTTTTGAATAAACGTTTCATTCGCCATCAAAGGATCCAAATCAATCCCCGAAACAACAAGTGTTTTAAAAGAAGAAAGACTCAATTTTTCTTTTAAAAATGTGGTAAAAAGACTAGAACTAATTTCTTCTTTAGAAAGCCCAACTATTTTTTTTCGACTGGCACTTCCTACCGTTTTTTCTTGAAAATCATTTTTTAGCATCACACAAGGAATCTTTTTTCCTGAACAATCTTGAGACTTTAAAACCCCTATAACACTTCCTGAAACAGAGGCATAACTCCCAAACGCTTGCTCAGCTTTTTTTATATGTTTTTTCTTATCCAACTTGTCTAAAATAGGAAGACAAACAACTTCTGGAGACAAATAAGACTTTATCTCCTTACAAAAGTGCATCGAATCGTTTTTATCGATTGAAACTAATTTCATGAATACCTCACCTTTCTAATTCTAACAAAAGAAAGAAAGTCTACGAAAGCCCTTACTTAAATTCTTTTAAAAAATCATATAAATTTTTCGCCACATCGCTTGGAACAAACGCTTCAAAATCCTCTACAGAAGCCTGTTTCATATTTTTAACGCTTCCAAAATGTTTAATCAATTCTTTTTTTCTTTTCTTACCAATACCTGTAACTTCATCTAAAACACTTCCAATACTTCCTTTACTTCGAATGGTTCGGTGATAATTAATAGTATAACGATGCACTTCATCTTGCATACGCGTCAAAAAATGAAAAACATTACTACTTCGATCCACTTCTTTAACACTTAAATCGTTCAAAACCAAATCATTAGTTCGGTGCTTATCATTCTTCTTTAGTCCACACACCATGATTTCAAGCCCCAACTCTTGAAGCGTTTCTTGTACCACTTTCACTTGCTTTTCTCCACCATCCACAAGAATAAGATCAGGTTTCTCCACCCCTTCGCTTAAAACCTTAGAATACCTTCTAAAGATAATTTCTCTCATCGTATTGTAATCATCATTTTTATCAACACTTACCTTAAACTTACGGTAATCATTTTTACTAGGTCGCCCATTTTTAAAAACCACCATACCAGATACCGCAAAAGACCCAAAAAGGTTTGAATTATCAAAAAGATCAATCCGATATAAATGCTTAAGTCCTAACAATTCTTTCAATTCATCGTTGGCATGTTCTGTAAAATACTCTTCCTTTTTAATCAGTTCCAGTTCATTCTCTAAATTAATTTTCGCATTTAAATTCGCCATGGTGAGAACCTTCTTTTTATCTCCCCGAGAAGGAATAAAAACTTTTGTCTTTAAAAATTCAGAAATCAACTCAACATGAACACCATCATTCACTAAAATTTCTTTTGGAATTTCATGCTTACTATAAAATTTAACAATATAAGTATCTAAATCATCCGAAAAATCACTAATAATTGGGAAAATATCGCTCTTTCCTCCCACCATTTTTCCATTCCTCAAAAACAACAACTGAATACTGATATACCCTTTATCAAAATAAACCCCTAAAACATCACGATTAACAAAATCATGAAGTTCAACGGTTTGCTTAGCCATAACAATCTTAATGTATTCCAATTCTTTTTTCATCTCTAAAGCCATTTCATAATTCATATTTTGACTGTACTCAAGCATTTTTTCTTCCAAACGATTCGTCAAAACCTTATCATTACCATTTAAAAAGCTTAAAATTTCTTTTTCCATCGTTAAAAGCTCTTCTTCATTAAGTTTTTTGCTACAATATCCTAAACATTCATGAATATGATAATAAAGACAGATTTCTTTACCATTCTCACACTTTTTCAAAGGATAAATACGATTTAATAAATTAACAATTCTTCGCGCCGCATAGGCATTAGGATAAGGACCAAAAATTTTTTTATGATCTTTTTTCTTTATAGATAAATACCTTGATACTTTTACACGTGGACTTGGAGTACTAATATATTCAATATAAGGGTAACTTTTATCGTCTTTCAATAAAATATTATATTTAGGATCAAATTCTTTAATTAAATTAAGTTCTAAAACAAAAGCTTCCAGTTCACTTCCCGCTACAATATAAGTAAAATCCGCAATTTCAGAAACCATTTTTTTAGTCTTACCCGTTTGAGTTCGATTAAAATAAGAAGACAATCTTCGATGCAAATCTTTCGCTTTTCCTACATAAATAATCGCTCCATCGCTATTACGCATTTGATAGCTTCCAGGTTTATGAGGAACTAAAGAAAGTTTTTCTTTAAACATACCCTAACGCCTCCATTCTAAAAGAATAATTAAATTATAGCATAGAATATAAGAATCGTATATAATAGAAGTTAGGTGAAGGAAATGACTTTATTGAATACCTATACTTATGAAATCAAACATTCCAAATTTATAGCCTATTATTATGAAGTAAACACGAAAGAAGAAGTGACTCAAGTTTTAGAAGAGTTAAAAGTACAACACAAAAAAGCCAGACATATTCCATACGCTTATAAAATTGATGGTTTAGCAAAAAAAACAGATGACAAAGAGCCATCGAATACAGCTGGAACGCCTATCTATAATCAAATAGAATTTAATGATTTAAATCATGTTTTCATTGCGGTGGTAAGATATTTTGGAGGGACGAAATTGGGAGCTGGTAATCTTTTACGAAGTTACTTACATGCAACCAAAGAAGTCATAAAAAAAGATTAATCTTTTCTAATTAAACGAATCTTTCTTCTGATACTATTTGTGGAAATAGAAAACTGTTCTAATAGTTCTTGAGTATTTTTATAGATCAGATCATCAAAAATAAACTGGGATAGGCAAAATAGAAATAATGCAAGATCTGTAATATGTTTTTTTCTAAGACATTTTCTTGTAAGATCAAATCTAAATAAATAAAATCCATTTGAATATCTTGTTCCAATTGATTTAAAGAAACTAAAGAATAATTGTTGGTTATTTTTCCATAGCGTTTTATATACTCTTCGTAGTAAATATCTGTTCCGTTCTCAAAAAGCGTTGTTGCAACACGCCATTCAATCTTTTTTAAATAATGTTTCAATTCTAAGGAAGAAAGATGATTTTCAACCTCTTTAATAAGTGACTTTAATCTTTCGATAATAAGTTCGAGATAACATTAGCAATCAATAGCCTGTTTCACAAATAAAGCCAATTGTTCCAGAAAAATGATTTGATTTGCTTTAATCCTAAAATCATTGGACGAAAAATAAGAAGTTCTCCTACCAAAAAGCATACATTCTATAAAATAGGTATAATAAATTTCATTTAATTTAGAATGAAATTCTTCTTTTTGTAACATTTTGAATACCTCCTGACTTAAAACTTATTATACAGAAAAAGGAAAAATATACAAATAAAAAATGCGACATCATCTTTTCGGACGTCCCATTCCTCCTGGCATACCATTTTGATTTCCAACCGTAGTCACGGTGTCTTTAAGAATAAAACTTTCTACGACTTCATTATTTATTTTTAAAACATAGTTTTTATTTTTGGTAAGTTTTTCACTTGAAAGCACAATATTAGAAAAACGTTTTGTTGCTTTTACTTCCAAAATTTGCTTCCCATTTTCTTCTTCTATTACTAAATTTCCACCATTATAAATAGAAGAAAGAAAGATTTGTACACTATTTTGTTTAGAAGAAGTGCTGACATTCTGGGCCATCCCACTTGACCCTAAAACTACTAGTTCTCCTCCAGTTACTTTAAACTCGCCATCATAATCTAGAGCCCCATTACCATTGTCAATTGGTCCAAATACTGTAACCTTTCCCCCATTAAGAACAATACTTCCATTGGCATCCAGTCCATCACCACTTGCATTAACCAAAACAGTTCCACCATTAATGGTTAAAAGATGATTGTTTGTTTCTTTAAAAGAATTCGCTCCTGGTCGATGCAAACTCGATTCATCTTTTCCTCCAGCCACATTTATGCCATCATCACTCGAAGTAACAGAAATTGTACCATCTAAAATGATAATATTCGCGGCTTCTATGCCTTCATAACTTTTCATAATATTGAATGATCCACCTTCTATAGTAATCTCCTCATCTGCATGAAGACCAACGTCAGAAGAAGATAACAAAAATTCGCCATTTTTTATTTGAATATTTTTATTAGAATGAATGGCATCATCGAGTGTATCGATTACAAATTTCCCATTAGCAATAACGAGATTTTCTTGAGCTTTCACTCCTTTGGCACTTACAGTATCTTCCCCATTTTCTAGCATTCCTTGGTTCCAAAATAGATCTTTATTAGTAGAAGTCTCTTCTTTACTTCCTCCACCTGCCTTAATTTTAAAATCACCATTTTCAATAATTAAAGACTGAATGGCTTCAATACCATCTTTTTCACTTGTTAAATTAAATTCGCCATTTTTAATATAAATAAAACCTTTACCTTCTTTTTCCTTACTCGCGGTTTTTATAGCATCTCCTTTTGCTTCAATCGTTATATTTCCATCAACAATATAAACCGAATCCTTGCCTCGAATGCCATTATCCAAAGCCGTAATTTTTAATGTTCCCTCATTCATTTTAAAATCATCTTGCACTCTTATGCCATCCTTATAATTACCTTGTACTTCTAAAACACCTGTGCCTTCAAGAACTAAGTCATCTTTACTATAAAGACAAGCATTTACTTCTTCAGGTGTTTTGTCATAACGACTCCCGTCACTTAAAACATTGGTAGTTCCCTCCACTAAAGAAAGTACAATTGTTTTAGCATTTTCTATATAAATGGCTGGCCCTTTTGGATTGGTAATGCTTACATTATCTAAAATCAATTTTATATAATCTTCCGTATCAACAGTAATACTTCCTTCATCTATATTCCCTGTTAAATGATAGATTCCAGCATCCTTTAAAATAACGCTTTCTTTCAATTCTTTTTCATAGGTTGGGTAATGATCCCAATTAATTTTTTCATCACCCTCATCCAATTTAATATTTATTTTTTCATCAATTAAAGGCAATGTTTTTTTATTATTAAATCTAAAGAAAAGAAGCAAAGCAATTAAACTTAAAAGAACACCACTTGTGATAATTTTTAGATTCTTCGACACTTAAAGTTCACTTCCCTCTAAAGGATGGGATAAAATGATTTTTAAATTGCCATTTTTAATTCGCAATTCATCAATAAATTCTTTCTCCGAAACATTCTTTTTCATAACAACTTGATAGGTTAAATCAAAAAGACTTCCCATATTCACAGTCTTTACCTTTAATAATTTATAATTCTCAGTGTATTTTTCTAAAGAGGAATCAAACATTGTGGTATAATCTAAATCTTCTGGTACAGTAATCACCAACATTTTTTCCATCCTATTTTCTTCAAATAAATTTATTTTTGTAAGAACGAACATTAAAATACAACTAAAAATCGTAATCAAACTTGCAAACCAAATATGCCCCATTCCAGTAGCAAGTCCAATTGTCATAGCTAAAAAAACGCTTAATATTTCTTTACTACTTCCCGGTAAACTTCTAAATCTTACTAAACTAAATGCCCCCATTATGGCGACACTCGTACCAAGATTTCCGTTTACCATAAATATAATGGTTTCTACAAGCATCGGTAAAATAGCAATTGTAATTAAGAAATTTTTACTTCCTCGTGAAGTAAATTTGTGGGTAAAAGCAATGATTAATCCGAGTACAATAGAAACTCCCGTGCAAATTAAAATAGATACGAAATCAACACTACTGACCCCTTCATATAAAATACTATTTAACATAATCTTTCCTCTCTTTCTCATAAATACTACCATATTTCGAAAAGGAATGGGGATAAATTTTAAGTTCTGATAAAACATGAACAAACCATAAAGGTAACGCATGTAAAGTTTTTACTTCCATAATTATTTTATCTTCTTCAAAAAATTTCTTTCCCGCGTCTCCTATTTCTAATCGTAAATCTTCCTTGCGACTTCTTAAATTTTCATCAAAAGTAATTCGAAAATTAGTATCTTCTTTACTATAATAGCTTTTACGATCATAAGCAATAAATATTTTAGGTTTTAAATGGAAATACTTAAAAAAATAATCAATTTCTTTCATAATTTGTGTTTCACATAATTTTCCTTTTTCTAAATAACCATAAAAATCTTTTAATAAAAGTTTTACTCTTCTTTTCCCAACAATCCCTTTATATTTATCTTTTATTTCTAAAAAGACAGAGGAATTAAACGTCGGAACACCATAACTTCTAAGACGGACTTTTTCTTTAAAAATAGGTTTTTCTAAAGAATGAATAATCAAATCACTCTGTTCTGTATCAAAATAAATATTACAAATGGTGCTTTCATAAAAAGAATCTTTGTGTAAATACTTTTTTGTTTTACGCATTAACTGATTATATTGAAATCTCGTCAAAAGATATTTTTGTTCTTCTCTTTTAAATATATTTTGATACATTTTTCTCTTCCTTTCCTCTACCATATTAATTCATCCTATTGTATTTTTTATGAAAATAAAATGAAGTTTTGATGAAATTACTGTTACTATACCATACCTAAACTTTTTTTGCATCAAGTACTTGAAAGAATACAATTTATATGATATTATGAATTAGTAATTGGACCTCTAGCTCAGTTGGTTAGAGCATCCGGCTCATAACCGGGCGGTCGAAGGTTCGAGTCCTTCGAGGTCCACCATTAATAATGCAGGTATGGCGAAATTGGTAGACGCACTAGACTTAGGATCTAGCGGAGCAATCCATGGGGGTTCAAGTCCCTTTACCTGCACCATATAGATAGGAAACTCGAACTTTTCGAGTAAGTAATAGATTACTAACAGAAATGTTAGTTTTTTTTGTTATTTAAGAAAGGGAGAGTGATTATATATGACAATAGAAACTAAAGAACTTGTAATAAGTGAAGAATTAAGAAAGAAAGTAGATATGATATGTAAGTTTGCTTGTGTTAAATATGAACTAGTTAATGGAAGTATTATTAATATTAAAAACACTAATATTGCCTATGTGAAGCCACATATTTTAAAAATTAATAATAATAATTATTTATTATTTGATGAGTGTGATGAAATATTTATAAATGGTTATCAAAAGAAAATAAAATTTAAAGATTTAGAAGAATATTTAAAGTCAAGTTTATTGTAATTTATAGAAAAAATGATAAAATAGTTTATCAAAAGGAGGACAGATACTATGAATGAAAATAATAAAATTGCTGGGATATATGTTAGAGTGAGCACTGAAGAACAAAGTCGTGAGGGTTTTAGTTTAAAAGAACAAGAAGATAGATTAAAAGAGTTTTGTCAATTTAAAAAATATTCTATCTATAAAATATATAAAGATGCAGGAATAAGTGCTAAAAACGATAAAAGACCTGCTTATCAAGAAATGATGAATGATGTTAGAAATAAAAATATTAATGTTATTGTTGCTTTTAAATTAGATAGATTAACTAGAAGTGTTTACGATATAGAAAAGTTAATGAAAATAGTAAATGATAATGAATGTGACATAGATTGTATGGCAGATGAATCAAATACTACTACTTCTAATGGTAGAATGGTTATGAGAATAATGACAAGTGTAAGCCAAAATGAAATAGAAAAATGTAGTGAAAGAACTAAATTTGGAATGGCTGGAGCAATTCGTTCTGGTCACATCCCAAATGGGTGTCCCTTAGGTTTTAAAAGAATAAATAAAAAATTAGTACCTGATCCACTAACTAAAGATATAATCATAAGAATATTTGTGGATTGTCAACACTTTTTTAGACAATATTTATAAGGACAATTGTAATCTGTAG
>CAJTYF010000027.1 GCA_910583945.1 uncultured Bacilli bacterium | reverse complement strand
TTATATATTTTTTTTCTTTTCTTTTTATAAATATGTTACATTTAATCCATTTTCATTTTTTTTAAATGTATTAATCCATTTTTGTATATCTAGCATTATATTTTTATCTTTACTATTTTTTAAATTCATAAAAAGATTGGATTAAATACTTAATTATGCTCCGCTTTTAATAAAGGTTAAGAGATGAATGAAGAAAAAAAGCTTTTTATAGTAAACAATATTCTATTAATGAAAATGGTTTGGACGAGTATTTGATTTTACTAGAACAGCTAGAAATATTTATGATCATGCCTCTAGTGTAGATATTGTAGTTTAAATAAGTTAATTTGTATTTATATATAAAAGAAAAGTTTTAGGTGGTAAATGAATTAAAAAGAAGAAGGTTTTGGAGAGAATAAAGGTTATAGAAAGAAGGAGTGTAAATTGAAGAAAAAAACTAATATTATTTTATGTACAATATTAGTTATGGCATTAGTTATTTCAAATATTACTTTTGCTTATGCAGAAAGGAAAAACATTAATAACAATAAAAATGTCCTTCAAGAATTAACTGACTTAAGAGACGAAAATACTAAATATTTTTTAAATTCTGATGGTACTGTAACCACATATAATTATAATAATGCCATTCATTATCAAAAAACGGATGGTACATGGGAAGAAATTGATAATACTTTAGTTGAGGAAAAAGATAATTCTTTGAAATTAAAAGATAATCCTTTTTTTAATATCAAGTTTAATAAAACCTCAGATAATAGCAAATTATTTAAAATCAATTTAAAAGAAAAGCATTATTTTGAATTAGGTTTAAAAGATAGCCAAAAACAAGAAGTTGAAATTAATAAAGAAATAACGAATAATGAAAATTTATCAAAAGTGAAAAGTTCTTTACAGTATAAAAATATACAAAAAAATTCTGATTTAAACTTTCAAATTGATTCAAATAATATTTTAACTAAGTTAGTTTATAATGAAAAACCTAAAACAAATATTATAGAATTTAATATAAAAACTGATTTAAATTATTCACAAGATAATCATGGATTAATTTATTTTTATGAAGATGAAAAAAGTGAAAATAAATTGATATTACAAATACCTTATCTAAAAGATAGCTCAAACAAGAATAATGGCAACGATAATACAGAGATAAAAATAAAAAGAAATAATGAAGGTTATACTATACAATATATTTTAGATGAAGAGTGGTTAAACGACGAAGAACGAGTATATCCCGTAGCATATACAAGTTATCTTAATGTTTATAATGAAAAAATACGTGAAAATATATTGGATACGTATGTTCATCCAGGTGATCATTCTGGTGATCATTTAAATTCAGATAGATTATTTATAGGAAACAGAGAAGGCGGAAGTAGAGCTTATATTAATTGGAAAAATTTTCCTACAATAAATGGAGTAATTAATTATGCTCAATTTCAATTCCAATATTATCTAGGAACGTCTACTTGGGGTCCTATAAATATTTATAGAGTAGAAGACTATTGGACTTCCTCTTCAATTAATTATGCAACGAGTCAAAATTTAAGAACAACTTTACTGTATAGTAATTATAATCCTTCTGATTATAATGGGAATAAGATTTTTAGTTTAGATATAACAGATACTGTAAAAGGTTGGTATAATGGAAGTATTTCTAAAAATGGTTTTATGGTTCGTTATACTAATGAAAGTTATAATGATTATAATACCATTGTTTCGGGAGATAGCAGTTTAAATAATACTACATGGCCTGCATTTGTGATAAATTATACTCCTCAAAGTGCAATACCGACTGCCTATTCAGCAGCGTATAATGATCCCACTGATGCAAATATTGCCACGCATTTTAAAGAAGTGATGTCATCTTTAGGCTATAACGCTTCTTATACTTATGTTCCATCAGCAAGTTCAATTAGAAACGGACTTCAATCAAATGTAGTACTTCTTTCAGGACATGGAAATCATACAATGATGAATTTGGGTAATAATGGTGTTTATTATAAGTATAGCGGAACTACAACTGACAATCAATATCTTGTTGGTTTAGAAGATGTTAATTTAACAAATACAAGATTAATTATATTTGGTGGGTGCTTAACTGCCGAAAACCCTCATTCTTCTGATCGCCCTTTAGCTCAAAGAGCTACCGATTTAGGAGCAAAATCTAGTATTGGATGGACAACAGAAATAGCAGTAGCGACAACTCCTTATTATATGGAAAAACTAATAGAAGGACTAAAATTAGGAAAAAGTGTACAAGGAGCAATTGATCATGCAAATAGTTATAATTATGCTGATTCTAGATTAAAGAATGCTTATGCTTTTGGTGATACTTCTATTAAAATAACTTTAAATAATGCTACATATTCAAATTCATATCAGAGTATTTCTAGTAAAAATAAATTAAAAGAATATGATATTCAATTAGATCAAAATTCTTTAGTAGAAATAAATCCTAAAGATTTTACAATTAATTATATAAAAGAAAATTTGAACAGTGATTTTGATATAGAGGATTATGAAATTTTTGAATCTGAAAACAAAAGAAATATAAGTTTCACTTTTGCTCCTTATGGAATTAGAACAGATAATATATATACAGCAATTGTTGAAAATGATTCAGTGGTTAAAATTACATCTTTTATAAATGATGATTTGAAAGAATTAAAAAAACAATTATCAAATAAAAAGAATTTATCTCAAAACCAAATTAACAATTATACAAATATAGTATTAAATAAACATAAAGGAAAGAATATTTCAATTTATAAAACTGGATACGAATATAAAAATAATATAGTGAAATTTTATATTATTTATGATTTTAAAGAAAATCAAATGAAATCGTCAGAAATTGAATATTTTGAAGTTTGAGGTAGAGATGAAAAAAAGAATCATTAGAATCTGTTTAATTTTAGTTTTATTTATATGCATGATTATACCTTTTGAGTCAAATCTTCCTAACATACATAAATCTGTTTATATGAATGAACACAAAATATATCGAGCTTTGCTTTATACTTATACAGTCGAATATGTAGTAAAAAAAGACGAAAATGGAAATATCGTAAAAAATGAAAGTATTAAAAGAATATACATTTGGCCTTTTAATGACTGGGACAGAATTGCTAGTGATTTAAGTTAATACAGTTGGAAGAGTTTTTTGATATTTAGGTATTCAAGCAAGAAGCGGTGATGAATCAAGAGGAAATCCATGAAAAATAAATTAATAGAAAAAAATTATAAAACTTGAGTCTGTAAATAAATCTGTGTAAATAGAAAATCTTTCCATGATAAAATAAAAGAAATGGAGAGATTTTTTATTATGAAAGAAAATAGTAAAGGAAAAGATTTATTAAAAATATTACAAGAAAATTATGAAATAGAGACAGCACAAGATTTATCGGGTGCAATAAAAGATTTATTTAAAGATGCCCTACAACAAATGATGAATGCGGAGTTTGATTCTTCAATGGGATATTCTAAATACGACAAAAAAGTAGAAAAAACGAACTATAGAAATGGGTCAACTAAAAAGAATATAAAAAGTGAATTTGGAGAGTTTGAGTTTGAAACACCTAGAGATAGAAATGGAGAATTTGAGCCAAAAATAGTACCTAAAAATAAAAGAGATGTATCAGGAATTGAAGACAAAATTATATCTTTATACGGACGAGGTTTAACAACTAGAGAAATAAATGAGCAAATACAGGATTTGTATGGAATAGAAGTATCAGCTGGCATGGTAAGCAATAGAACAGACCAAATCATACCAGAAATAAAAGAATGGCAAGAAAGACCCTTAGATGAAGTTTATCCCTTTGTATTCATAGATGCAGTTCACTTCAGTGTAAGAGAAGATAATAGAGTTGTTAAGAAAGCAGCATACATTGTATTAGGAATTAATAGTGAAGGAATTAAAGAGATTTTAGGGATTTGGATTGGGGAAAATGAATCAGCTAAATATTGGCTAGGTGTACTAAATGAACTAAAAGGGCGTGGTGTAAAAGATATTTTAATTATGTGTAGTGACAATTTATCAGGTATTAAAGAAGCAATAAATGCAGCCTATCCTGATACTGTTCAACAAAGGTGTATCGTACATATGATTAGAAATTCAGTCAAATTTATTAATTATAAAGATTTGAAGGAATTTACCTCCGATTTAAAATTAATCTATACTTCAACAACAGAAGAGCAAGCATATGAGAAATTGCAAGAAGTAAAAAACAAATGGTTAGATAAGTATGCATCGTCATTTAAAATATGGGAATCAAACTGGGATGCCATTTGTCCATTCTTCCAATTTTCAGATAAAATTAGAAAGATAATGTATACGACTAATACTATCGAATCTTTAAATAGACAATTTAGAAAATACACAAAAACTAAGTCTGTATTTCCGACGGATATATCTTTACTAAAATGTTTATACTTGTCTACTAAAAACATATCCAGAAAATGGGATCAGGCTTATAGAAATTGGGGCATGATTTTATCAGAATTATCTATTATGTTTGATAATAGAATATAAGTTCTTTGAATATTAAATTATATATGTTATTATTTAGATAACAAAAAAGGGATTTATTAAAATTCCCCTATATCGTGGTTAGATGTCATTTACACAGACTTTTTTTACACTCTCTAAAACTTTAAAAATATTCAATAGATAATTTTAAAAATAGACTAATTTTTTTCTTGACATTTACATATAATTTACTATATAATCTTAATTGTTAGAAAAAGGAAAGAGATTGTATCCATAAATCCACCTGATTTACAAGTGAGTAAATAGGTAAAACGCCAAAGTTTAAAGTGTGATTTGTGCAAAGATAAAAAAAGGTGGATACAAAAAGGTATCTGCCTTTTATAATGTGTATGGAGGTGCATTTATATAGCAAATAATAAAAACGAATTACCAATTAATGATCAAATAAAAGTAGCTGAATTAATGGTAATTGGACCAAACGGTGAACAAATGGGATTAAAAAAATTAAATGATGCCTTAACATTAGCGAATTATGCTGGGCTAGATTTAGTTTTGATGAATGCGGGTGGAAATCCAGCTGTTGCCAAAGTCATGGATTATAATAAATACAAATATGAAAGACAAAAAAAACAAAAAGAAGCTCAAAAAAAGCAAAGAGAAACCAACAAAGAATTAAAAGAATACCGTTTGTCTGTAACCATTGATATTCACGATTTTGAAACACGACAAAAAAATGCTAAAGACTATTTAGAAAAAGGTCATAAAATTAAAGGATTAATTCGTTTTAAAGGAAGACAGATGGCTCATACAGAACTTGGCCGCGATGTCTTAAAAAGATTTGCCGATAGCTTAAGTGATTACGCTGATGTAGAATCAGAACCAAAATTAGAAGGTAAAAACATGTATATCATTTTAGCACCAAAAAAAGATAAGTAGAAAGAAGGAGTAGTGTATGGCAAAAGGACCAAAACAAAAAACACATAAAGCAAGTAGTAAAGTATTTAAAAAAAGAGCAAATGGCTCACTATCTTATAAAAAATCTGGTGGTAACCATAAAACAAATAAAGATAGCTCAAAGGCTGTTAGACAAAGACGTAAGATGGGAACATTAAGTAAAGGAGATACTGACAGAATTAAGTCAGTAATCTAATAGTGGAGGTGTAAAAGATGACAAGAGTTAAAGGTGGAACTGTTTCTAAAAACAGAAGAAGAAAAGTTTTAAAAAGTGCAAAAGGCTATTTTGGAAGTAAACATAGATTATACAAAACCGCTCAAGAACAAGTTTTCCATAGTGGTGTTTATGCTTATCGTGATAGAAGACAAAATAAAAGAAACTTCAGAAAATTATGGATAACAAGAATTAACGCTGGATGTCGTGAAAACGATATAAGTTATTCTAAATTTATTAATGGACTTAATTTAGCAGGCGTAACCGTTAATAGAAAAATGCTAAGTGAACTTGCAATTGACGATCCAAAAAGCTTTACAAATTTAGTAGAAATTGCAAAAGATGCTTTAAAAAGTGGTAAAAAAGCAGTGGTAAAAGAAACGACTAAAAGTGAACCCAAAAAAGTTGAAAATGTAGAAGAAAAGAAAGTAGAAGTTAATACAGAAGAAAAAAAAGATTATAGTAAAATGACTTTAACCGAATTAAAAGCTATAGCTAAAGAACAAAACGTAAAAGGTTATTCTACTATGAAAAAAGATGAATTAATTAGTAATCTAAAATAAAAAATACCAAATCGGTATTTTTTTTATATCTGTCTATATAAACCAATTGCTTTTCCCAAAATAACACAATTAGGTAAAAGAATTGGAGCCATACTATCGTTTTCAGGTTGTAAACGAATATGATCTTTTTCTTTATAAAAGGTTTTCAACGTGACTTCATTTTCTGGAGTCATCGCTACAACAACATCTCCATTACGGGCAACACTTTGCTTTTGAACGATGACATAATCTCGATCAAAAATTCCTTTATTAATCATCGATTCTCCACTAACACGTAAAGTGAAAATCGTTTCATTTTTAGGAATCAAAGAAGCAGGTAAACTGAACCATTCATTAGGAACTTCAATAGCTTCAATAGGACTACCAGCAGTTATTTTACCAAGCAAGGGCACTTTAACCACTTCTTCATTATTTTCTATATATTCATTCACACCAGAAATTTCAATCGTTCTAAACTTATTTTTACTGGTTTTAATCACACCAGCTTCTTGAAGTTTTTTTAAATGTGTATGAACCGTAGCTGGACTAGACAAACCCAGTCCCTTACCAATTTCTCTAATAGAAGGGGGAAAACCATGAGTAGCCTGATATTTTTTTATAAAAATCAAGACTTCATTTTGTTTAGTTGTTAATTCTTTCATAAGAACTTTACCTCCATAATCATCTTAACATTAGCCAGAAAAAATGTCAAACAAATGTTTGAAAAATATTGACACGAACAAATGTTTTGTGATAGAGTAGATTCAGAAAGAGGGAATGGATATGAAAAAAATAATGGAAAAATATTTAGGAGTTATTTTACTTTACTCAGTAATAATAATTGGCGTGCTCTCGTTAAATGCTAGATTTAAGTATTTAAATGAATTAGAACTAAATCAAAATAATAATTATACAATGGGAGGCTTATATGAATAATAGTATTTTAAAAAACATAAAAAGAGAAGATAGTTTAGAACGAATTCAAAAATACGTGTTAGAACAGACTAAAAATCAAGACTTATCAAAAGAAATGTTTAAACTATTTAGAAGCGTGATCGAACTAGGTAAAGAAGTGAGAATTTCAATAAAAGAAAACGATTCCATGAATTCCGAAACCAAAATAATAGATATCTTTTTTGCCCTCGTCTCGATTTGTAATAATTTAAACATCAATTTATTTGATGCTTTAACAGAAAAAGAGCCTATTGCAAATAGAACACTGGCCAAATGGATCTAGAATTTAAGTTGTTTTTTATAAAATAGATTGCATTTTCCTAAATTTTATATTAATGTATAAAAGGTTTATTCAAAAAGTAGAAAACACTTTTAATTTAAAGATAAAGGAATGAAAAAAATGACAAAACAAGAGGCTGAAAAAATATTAGAATTAAACGGAAAATACGAGAAAATAGACATTAAAAGAAATTATAAAAAGTTATTACATAAATATCATCCAGATACAAAAAGTCATTTGAGCGAAACAGAAAAAAAGGAAAAGACCGAATGTATTATTGAGGCTTACAAATTTTTATGTACAAAACAAGCTAAAGTATCTATCAATGAATTAAAAGAGTTTTTAAGTGAAATAAAAGATGCTGAAGAAAAGGAGTACCAATTAGCTGAAATAACATTAGATAAAATACCAGACGAATTAAAATCAATAATTATGTATCATTATCAAAATTTTAAAATCTTAACTAAAACGACTATATTAAAGTCTTATAATTTAGAAACAAAAAATTACATAGAAAACACTAAACATTATGAGCGAGAATATTATAAAATGCGTGTTGATTTAACTTACACCTTTTTTAATTATTTAGAAAAAAATGTCCAAAAAAGTCTTTATTCTTCATGCGGTATGTATGCCCAAAATTTAAAAGAATACATTAAAGAAGGAACGCCTGAAATCCTTGAAAGTCTCTATGAAATTGTTATAAAATTTTTAAATTATTTCGAGCAGTATTTAAAAGAAAAAGAACGCATTCAAAAGGAAATGCAAACTAATATGATTTTAGAAATAAAAGAAATTCGTAATAATTGTGGAGAATTAACTGAAGAAATAAGTAAAGAATGTGATAGATTGTTAGAAAATGCAATAGAATTTATAAAGCAAAATTATCAACCTAATCCAAATCAACTGATAAATACCTTTTCCGCACTCGAATTTATAAAAAAATTTGATAAAAATTTAAAAGACATAATAGAAAGTTATGCCATATTTTTAGAAAATGAAACATTAGTAAAACCTTTAGTCTTAGATGAAGTTGGAAGCATAGAAGAAAAGAACAGCTTATTAGATATAAGAGAATTATTAAATCGAAAAAGAAACGACAAAACATATGAAAGACGTCTAGAAATTACTAAGGAAAATAAGTGAAAATAGGTTTTCAAGCCTCTTTTTTTTTGTTATAATTTAAAATAAGAATGAAAGGTTTTGATGAAATGAATATAAATGATACCAATGCCATAAATGAAATAAAAGCTTTAGCCCTAGATATGATCAGTAAAGCGGGAAGTGGAAGCCCAGGAATCGTTCTATCCGCCGCACCCATTCTCTACAATCTTTATGCGAATCATTTAAACATCAATCCTGAAAATCCAGATTGGATCAATCGCGACCGATTTGTATTATCTTCTTCTCATGCCTCAAGTCTTTTGTACGCTACCCTTCACTTATGTGGTTTTCCAATTACCAAAGAAGATTTAAAAACGTATCGCACCTTTAATTCTATTTGTCCAGGACACCCTGAATTCGAACTCACTAAAGGAGTAGATATGACAACAGGACCCAGTGGTAATGGAATTGCAAGTGGTGTTGGAATAGCACTAGCGGAAAGATATCTAGAAAACATTTTAAAAAGTGAAGATGAGAATCAAACATTGCTAAACTTTAACACTTATATTTTATGTAGTGACATCGACTTAATGGAAGGCATTTCCTATGAAGCGTTGTCTTTCGCCGCTAAAGAAAAATTAGACAAACTAATCCTTTTAGTAGACCACAATAAAGTAACCAATGATGGTCCCATCGAAAATACTTTTAATGAACAATTAGAAGAACGCTTTGAATCTCTAGACTTTTATGTTCAAAGCGTTAAAGATGGCTCGAATTTTAAAGCAATTGATAAAGCCATTACAAACGCTAAAAAAAATAAAAAGCCATCTGTAATCTTTTTCAATACCATCTTAGGACTAGGAAGCCGCAACGAAAACAAAAGCGTTGTCTTTAATAACCCTTTAGATGATGACGACGTTTTTGCCTTAAAGCGAAAATTAAACATTACCATAGCCCCTTTTGAAACGAGAAAAGATACCATTATTCACATTGAAAAACGAATAAAAGACCGTGTTTTAAAAAAATACACAGACTTTGTAAATTATTTTAATCAAATAAAAAATTCTGGCAACGATCGATTCATTAATTTACTAAGAATGGTAGTAGAAAAAAATGTCATCCTTCCATTTGACAGCTTAAATTACCGTGTCAACAATACCTATAACGAAGACATGCGCCTAACCAATCATAAAATCATTAATATTTTAGCGGAAAAGTCTGAACTCTTTTTAGGAGGTGGAGCGGATACTTCTTCAACTACCAAAGCTTATATTGACAAAACAAGCATTATGTCAAATAAAAATCCCTTGGGAAGAAACATCAATTTCGGAAATCGTGAACTGGCTATGTCTGGCATTTTAAATGGAATGGCAAGTATGGGGTTAAAAGTTTACGGAAACACCTATTTAAGTTTAAGTGATTATGTAAAACCGTCTATGCGCTTAAGTGCTCTAATGAATTTACCCATTACTTACATCTTTACCCACGATGCTCTATACAATCAGCCAGAAGACGGAACACTCTTTGAACCCTTTGAACAACTAGTGACCTTAAGAAGCATTCCTAATATGATAACTTTTCGCCCTTGTGATATCAGTGAAATCTTTGGATGTTGGGAATACATCGCTCGAAATAAAAAAACAGTCAGTTTAGTACTAAGCAATAAAGCCGTACCCAAAGTACCAAACTCAAATGCCAAACTCGTGACCCGTGGAGGATACATCATAAAAAAAGAAGAAGTAAAACTTGACGGAATTATTATTGCTACAGGATATGAAGTCAACACCGCTCTTTTATTAAGTGAAGATTTAAAAAAAGAAAACTTAGACGTTCGAATTATTTCAATGCCGAGTCAAGAACTCTTTTTAGCGAATGATAAAGAATATAAAAGGCAACTCTTACCAGAATCCATCAAAAAAATTGTTATTGAGCCAAGTAGTAAAATAGGGTGGACTTCATTCACCGAAGAAAGATACATTCTTGGAATCAACGAATTTGGAAGTAGCGGAAAATCGAATGAAATCTTAAAAAAATACGAATACGATTACGAAAGCTTAAAAATAAAAGTAACCAAACTTTTAAAAGAGTAGTTACTTTTTTTGTGGCCTTGTTTCGACAAATTTCTTAAGAAACCTTTATTATAATAAAATAGGGTGAGAAACATGAGAACGTTCCATATCTTTAAAATAAAAAAAGAATACGCCACATTAACCAAAAATAATCCTTATCATTTATTTAAAATGTTAAACTTTATCCACAATTTAGATCAAGAAAATATTGATATAGGTGCCAATCTCTTTTATAAGATGATTGAAAAAATAGACAGACAAAAAATAGATGACCAATTATACCAAACCTATAAAACCAATATGAATTATACGAAATTTAAACAAACTCACAATTACAACAATTATTATTTAAAAGAAGAAACCAAACTGGTTCTACATCATTATTTTTTAGTCCTCACAAGTTCCTTAAACAAACCGACATTTCTTAAAGATTTCATCCATAGCGAAAACCTTTTTATTTGTGACTTTAAAAATTCAGATTACTTTTGGCTTCAAAGCCTGACAAACGAGCTTGTTAAAAACATAAATATTTAGTAAAATAGAAAAAGGAGGCAAACATGATTCACGATATTTTATTGATTCTTTTAGGTTTTATTGTTGGAGCCATTCTAGGATTTTTTATAGCTCGTACAATAATGAAAAAATACATGCAAAAAAATCCTCCCATTAATGAAAAAATGATTGAAGTAATGATGAGTAGTATGGGAAGAAAACCAAGTCAAAAACAAGTAAAACAAGTAATGAATCAAATGACAAAGTTTATGTAAGCTTTGTTTTTTTCTTTAAAGTAAAAAAACTTGATTTCAACTAGAGTTTATGATATCCTATTGATAGAATACAAAAGGTGGTGGAACAAATGGAATTCCTATATAGACTATATAGTAACAATTATTTTGGAATCGGACTATTTATAGTAATTACCATTTTGGCTTTTTCTTTTTTAGTGATTTTATTTTTTGGCAAAAA
The DNA here is from genome assembly GCA_910583945.1 of uncultured Bacilli bacterium. Taxonomy (GTDB): domain Bacteria; phylum Bacillota_I; class Bacilli_A; order RF39; family UBA660; genus MGBC108787. Next base: position 9,084 of record CAJTYF010000027.1, on the reverse strand, counting down.
AGACGAAAAAGCAAGAGAAAGTAAAAAGCTTATAGATAATACTGAAAATATAACAAATGAAAGTATAAAGTCATTAGAACCTATTTCAATAGATAAAACAACTATAGAAGCAAAAGAAAGTGTTATAGAAACTCCAGTAATGGAAGAAAAAATAGAATTTAAAGATGAAACGACGTCGTTAGAAACAGACGGACCGAATGAAGAGAAGACCACTCCAATTGATAGCTTTATACCTGATATTGAAAAATCAAAAGAGGAAACAAAGATGGATGAACGTCCTTTATTTCAGGAAGAAGCTTACTCAGAACCTATACCAGCAAGTACTCCGATAATTGAAGAAAAACAAGAAGCAAACATCTTTAGTGAACCAGTATCAGAAGAAAAAAGTTACAAACCCACGCCAGATATATTTAGTTCGGTGTATAAAAGTAATGAAGAGGACAAAAAAGAGACTGTTCCAGAAGAAACAACAACGATGCGTCCCATTCCAGTTAAACCAGAGTTTACGCTTCCAAAAAAAGTAGAATTGCCTAAATTAAACAAAGCATCGGATTCAAATAGTAATATTATCAATTCATCATTTAAAGAAGCAAGTGATATCAATAATCCTTTTTTAGATATTGAAGAAGAATCTTATACCATTGATAAATAAAAACCCGTTTTAAAACGAGTTTTTTTTATTTTTTTAAACTTTTTAAAAATAAGAGTGGAATGGTTAACATAAAGAGAGTAGCTGTCACAATTGGTAAAAAATAATAAATATAAATTTCATTGGTATAATACTTACCTAAAAATTTAAACGCTAAAACATAAAGAATTAAAATAATCGCAATATGAAACCAATTTTTCTTTTTCTCAGGTAGAAGTTCTTTAATAAACTCTGAACTAGTCGCCATATAAACAAAAACATCTATGACCCAAGAAAGCGCTACAATATTTTCTATTTTTTCAATAAAATTAAGAAGCTTAATCTCTTTTAAAATAATGTATTCTGGGAAGCGATACAAACGTGCTAAAATAGGACCAATAATGGCAAGAATTAAAAATAGTTTGCAAATTAAAGTAAAACTTCCTAACAAATAGGGTTTAACATTATTTTTATTAGTTGTAATAAGCATTAAGATAGACGGCGTCACCGATAAACTCATATAGTAAAAAACGGATTGGATAAAAGAAAGAACATCGCTGACAAAAAAAGGTTTTAAATTATCAAATGTTGCATAAGTAGATAAACCTAAAAGCGAGATAAGCGTTAAAAATAATGAAATGGGAAACAAACAAGCACTAACTCGAAATAAGGTTTCTTTCTTAGAAAAAGAAAGTTTAATAAGAATTAAAACCATAGGAAGAGAAATAAAAAAGAGAGGAGTTTTAATAAGAACAAACGAAGAAACAAAGAGTTGCATAAAGACTAAGCTTTCACTTAGAAGAAGCATCCCAAAAATTAATAAAAGAACTCGAATAACGCCTCCTAAAAATTTCATTTCTTTTAAATAATCGACTAAACTTTGATTTCTTTTTTCTTTATTAATTTTATTAATCATGAGAATAAAAGGAACACTAAGAAGAGTACCCACGAGAAAAGAGAATAAACTATCCTGACGAGTGAGCTTTAAAATCAAAGAAAAACCAATTCCTAAAAATAATGCCCGAGTAAGAAAATAATTTATACTAAAATTTTCTATTTTTTTTGTCATCTCTCCACCTCAAATATTAAACCGTTTTGGTTGATAATTGTTTTAACCGAATAGTCATACTGAAAATCTTTAAAAGCCATATCTTTTTTATACTTCTGATAATAAAGTCTTTTAATACCGAATAAATCACTATCTTTTTCAGCTAAAGTTGTCATCAATTTTTCCATTTCCGTTTTCAAATAATCACTAGCTTTTTCTTCTAAAAGTTCATAAGCTTCCACAGCTCTAAAATCTAAGTCACAATGATTTTCCACCAAACGAAGTTCAGGTTCTAATTTTAAGCTAACCTTGGAATCTTCTACGTCCATTTTAGCTTTTGTTTTTTTATTCGTTGCAAAAACAATGGTGTCTTGACTATTGGGACAGTTAATTTTAAAGTGGTATTCTTCCGCTTCTCCCATCATTAAATTAAACAAAGCGGATTCTTCTTCAGATAAATAATGTGTAAAATTAAAATCATCAAAAATGCCTAAAGGGCTTAACTTGATAATTGAATCATCAATCGTTACACTGGAAAGATAAACATCTTGTCTTTTATCAACAAGTGTCGTCATAAACTTTTCAAAATTCATCCCAGAAGCCATATTATTTTTTAAATTTTTATGTTCGATCAAATCACTAATCGCATTACTACTAATAGGATTATTGGTATCAATGTTGGTAAGAATTTCTTCCGCTTTATAATCCCTTGCCATCACTAAATAAAAGATATTTCTAATATGATTATCACGAAGCATAAGATCGAGTAAATCTTCTAACTTATTTTTTGCCACTTCTTCACTAATGACCACTGTTTTTAAATGAGCAAGGTAAGGGGTTTTAGCAATTTCAAAAGCGGTATTCGTAAACGCTTCACTTAAAGAAAATCCGCTTCCTCTTGCATAATAAACTTTTTCTTCTTGACCCATATCGTCTTTATTTTTCGTATTTAAAATTTCAAATGTAACATGGTATTCTTCATCTTTTAAATCAATCGCCACCCCATAAACAATCGCCATTTCATTAATTTCAACGTAATCGTAACATCCAGTAAAAAAGACGAGTAAAAGCCCTAAAACAATTAATTTTTTCATGATTTTTTGATCCTTTCTCTTACTAAATTATTAGGCACTAAAGCTTGACTTCTTTTTTTATCCTTTTTAAACTTTGTTTTTAACAAGGTCTTTTTTAAATAAGTGGTATCAAAAGGAATAATTGGGAAGAAATAAGGTTTATTTAGACTCTTGATACTTGTAATATGAATTAAGAAATAAATAAGAGCAATCACAATACCATATAAACCGTATAGTGCGGCACCTAGTAAGAAAACAAACCGAAAATAACGAATGGCATTAATCAGTTCTTGTTCGGTAAAAATTAAACTTGTAATAAACGTAAAAGCAATCACTATAATCATAATCGGACTCACAATACCCGCTGAAACCGCCGCTTCTCCCATAACTAGAGCTCCTAAAATAGAAATAGCACTTCCATAGTTACTTGGGAACCGAAGATCACTTTCTCTTAATATTTCACAAACCAGAATCATTACAATGGCTTCAATAAACGTGGGTATTGGAACCCCATCATTTTGACTCGCAAAATTCACAAGCAAAGTGGTCGGAATGGTTTCCATATTATAATTAATAAGAGCAATATAAATGCCTGGAATCATCATCGTTAAGAAAAAACTTACAAAACGCAATACTTTTAAAAAATTAACATTGACACTTCGATTGTAATTATCCGCAACAGGATTAATAAAATCAGCAAAAAAAGCAGGTAAGATTAACACAAAAGGGGACGTATCCACCATAACACAAACTTTACCCTCTAATAAAGCACTTGCCACCACATCAGGACGTTCACTAGAAGAAATCGTTGGAAAAGGGGTTTTTTCATCTTCCATTAAAATGTTTGCCACTACTCCCGAATCAATAATGCCATCCACATCAATACGTTCCAGTTGCTTTTTGATATTCTCTACCATATCCATATCTGTTATATCATCAAAATAAAGAATTTCTACTTTTGTATTGGTTTTTCTTCCCATATTTAAGTCACTACTTTTTAAATGACTTGATTTAATTCTTCTTTTTAACAACCCTAAATTAATTTGAATATTTTCTGTAAACGCATCTTTAGGTCCATAAACCGTTTTTTGTATTTCTGGAACACTAACACTACGATTAATATCCGCTTTTGTTTCAAACGCTAAAATTTCTTTCGTTGTTAAAACAATCGTAAACCCATTTGTTAAATAAAATTCAATCGTATCCTTATTATCAATTTTTATTGTGTTCGGCCCTGGAATAATACTTTCAATATCTTGATATTTAACACTCTTTAAATTATTAATACTCGTGAGTTTCTTTAAAATATAGTCATTAACTTTATCGCTACCCGTTACACTCTCTAAGTAAATAACATAAATATCTTTAAACTTTTTAGTTTGAATTTTCTTAACAATAAAATCGGTACTATTAATAAATTCTTGCTCTAATTGTTTTAAAACTTTTTCTTGCATAATATCCACCATTTTTAGTATGAACGGGAAAATCATTTGGTATACAAAAAACTATAGTGTATAATAAAGGAGTGATGAAGTATGTTTAAAGTAAAAATAGAACGTTTAGACCATCAAGGAAGAGGAATTGGTTACATTGAAAATAAAATTGTTTTTATTCCGAATACTTTACCTGGTGAAATGGTCAAATGCCAAATCATTGAAGAGAAAAAAAATTATAGTATTGGAAATCTGATCAAAATTATAGAAACATCTCACCAAAGAGTCACGCCATTTTGTCCTTTTTATAATCGTTGTGGGGGGTGTCATTTAGAACATTTAAGTTATGAAGCCACATTAAAATATAAAGAAGAAAAAGTAAAAAATATTTTTAAACTTGATAAAATAGAAGTCATTCAAAATGAACATCCTATAAATTATCGTAATAAAATTAGTTTGAAAGTCAAAAATAAGAGGATAGGATTTTATGAACCGAAGACGAATACCATTGTGGAAATAGAGAAGTGTTTTCTTGCAGATGAATCCATTAATGAAGTAATCAAACATTTAAAACAATTAAATATCAAAAACGGGGAGTTTACCATTCGTTGTAATACGAACCGAGAAATTCTTTTAATAATCAATACGCAAGATAGAATAAATTTTAAAGAAGAAGATTTTAACGGAATAAAATTAGTGGGTGTCATTCTAAACCAAAAAACGATTTATGGTGAAAATTATTTTTACGAGAGAATACATGGTCTTTTATTCAAAATAAGTTATGATGCCTTTTTTCAAATTAATCCTTACATAGTAGATAAACTCTTTACTATTGTCGAAAAAGAAATAGAAAATTCGAATAACATTTTAGATTTATATTCAGGAGTAGGAACTTTAGGAATCGTTGCAAGTAATAAAGCCAAAAAAGTCATGAGTATTGAAATTATAAAAAATTCCGTTCTAGATAATTTAAACAATTGTAAACTAAATAAAAAAACAAATATTTTTCCAGTTCTTGGAGACGCTTCAAAAGTTTTACCAAAAATAAAAGAAGTGTTTGATTTCGTTATTGTGGATCCACCACGAAAAGGGTTAGACAAAAAATCAATAAACACGATTTTAAAGAGTAAAGCAAAAAAAATAATTTATATTTCTTGTGATCCGATGACTTTAAAACGAGATCTAGAAGTATTAAAAACAGAATATCATATCGAAAAGTTTTATCTTTTAGACATGTTTAGTTACACGTATCACGTTGAATGTGTATGCTTGTTAAATAGGCGATAAATCCTTATAAATAAAGGGAAAATCAACTATTTAGTAGGGGGTCAAAAAATGGTAAAAAACGAGTAAATTATTGATATTTTTACTAATTTTTGAAAAAAACATTGTGGAGGTTGTCTGTGGAGAATATGTTTCATCATACCACCCTAACTGGTATGTGTTGACTAGCCCAAATTTGGTAGTAATGAGCAGATTGTAATGAAGAAAATAAAGTTAAAATTAGACCAAGCAGAATTTGGAATAATAATAAATGGATTAGTGGAATTTAAAAATAGGTTGATAAGAGAAAAAGAAGATACTGCTCTTATTGATGACTTATTATTAAAAGATAAAAGTAAATAATTGATAACATACTTTGAACTGATTATAATTGTCAGTTCTTTTTATCAAAATAATTTACAAAAACACACAAAGTAAATTGATTTTTTTGTGCAAAAATGTTAATATGTGTTTAGGTGATAAAAATGTTATATACAAGAAAAGAAATTTCTAAAACATATACTTCTACATATCAATTAAACAAAGCATTGAGAGATAAAAAAATTTTTAAAATTCAAAATGGTATTTACTCTGATGAAGAATTTGTAAATCCTTTAGCAGTAATTACTAAAAAATATCCTTCTTTTATCTTCACAATGGATAGCGCGTTTTATTATTGGGATTTAACTGATGTTATACCAGATAGATTTTGTTTAGCAACAAAACAAACGAGTATTAGATTTAAAGATGAAGATATAAAACAATATTTTGTTGATGATGAAGTGTTCGAACTTGGAAAAACTACTTTAAAAATTGAGAATGTAGAAATAAATATATACGATAAAGAAAGAATGCTAGTAGAGTTAGTTAGAAAGAAAACACAACTTCCATTAGATTATTATAAAGAAATAATATCTAGCTATAGAAAGATAGTAAATACTCTTGATTCATTTAAAATATCTAAATATATTTCGTATTACAAAAATGAACAAACACTATATAATAGAGTGCAAAGTGAGGTGTACTAATCTGAATATAGAAAAAATAAGACAAGAATATATGAAAAATGGCTACACTAGAGTAAATGCAATTGCCAAAGCATGTCAAGATATAATTTTAAAAGAAATATCTGAAAGTCCATATTTTAAAAATGTAACTATAAAGGGTGGAGTTGTAATGCACAGTATTTCTAATGATAAGCGTAGAGCCACTCGAGATATTGACTTGGATTTTATAAAATATTCGTTAGAGGATGATTCTATCTTAAGATTTATAAATAAATTAAATGATAACAATGATGGAATAACTATTACAATAGAAGGGAAACCAGAGTCATTGCATCATCAAGATTATGATGGCAAAAGAGTTAATGTTATCTTGAACGATTCTTATAACAATACAATGAAATCAAAATTGGATATAGGAGTACATAAGAATTTTGATTTAGAACAAGAAGAATATTGTTTTGATCTTAGTGCTATAAATACTACTGCAACATTATTTATAAACTCAAGTGAGCAGATCTTTATTGAAAAATTAAAATCTTTATTAAAATTTGGAGCATTATCTACAAGATTTAAAGATATATTTGACTTTTATTATTTGATAAATAATACGAATATAGATAAAGAAAAATTTAATAGATATATTAAAGATATTATATTTGATGATGATTCTATACCAGTAAATAATATAGATGAAGTCATTGTAAAAATGAAAAATTTATTTTCTGATAAAATATTTATTGCTAATTTAAAGGATGCAAGAAATAATTGGATTGATATTCCAGTTAATAAAGTATTAGAGAATATACTTCAATTTTTAGAAAGTGTGGCAGCGGAAGTTAGTATGTAAAAAATAATATAATATGAAATATTTGGAAGAAGGTGAAATAGTGAATTGTATCACAGAAATAACAAAACGTGATATTTTAGATTTATTCAAAAATGGACTGGAAATAGAAAATTTTTTTGAAACTAAAACAGTTAGGTATGCTTATTTTGGTAGACTTGAAGAATTAGATTTTCTTAAAAGACTATACAAATTGGAAGAAATGCCGAGTTATGATTCAAGATTTCCAAATGCAGAGGGTGATATCTTGCAACATACAGTTAATAATGATGATTATCCTAATTGTTGGGTGTTTGAAGATAAAAGATTTTGTTTGCAAAATGGTAATGACGAAATGTATTTGAAATTTTTATGTGAAATATTTCATCCTACAGTCAGAAACGAAAAAGGCTATTGGAAAGAGTTTTTAAACGAAATAAACAAATTATTGCAAAATGATGGATATGAACTTTATCCTAAGGAAAAGATATCTAATCGTGATGTTTATGGATGGAAAATATTTCAAAGAGAAGAAGCACTATTTGTTCCATATTCTCAAAGGAATGAAAAAGATATAAAAGAAAAAAAGATAGTCTTATCCATAAGTAAAAAGGCAAGGAAACAGATTTATGAATTTTTAGAACGATGCAATATGGAATATCAAGCAACTGATTATACAGGATGGAATTATTGTACAAATATAGCGACAGATGTATTTTCTGATATTAGACAGTTTTATGTGCCAAAGAGTTTTAACAGTCAGAAAGAATATGTTGAAACTGATAGTTTGGCAGATTTTATAATGGCTACCTCCCCATTTTGTGTTTTAGATGCAATAGAGCTTTTTGCCAGACATAGTACAATGGATAATTTTGAAGACAAAATTAACACAATACTGAAGTTAAATAATATTAAATTTCAATTAAGCAATGGGAGATTAGTAAATTCAATTGATTTTCAAATAACAAAAAATTCACTAGGAAAAGTGGATGAAGCAGGGTTGAAAGAATTATTGCAGGAAGCGTCAAAATACTATGATGAAAATAATATGCAAATTGCGTTAGAAAAAATTTGGGATGCATTTGAAAGATTAAAAACATATTATTGTTCCTCAACAGTTGACAAAAAGAAGTCAATAAATAGAATTGTAAAAAAAATGGGAAATAATCAACAAGCATTTATGAATTTATTTGATAATGAATTTCAAACACTTACGCATTTAGGAAACGAATTTAGAATTAGACATCACGAAACAACAAAGATTGATATTAATGATAAAAAATATTTTGAATATTTTTATAGGAGATGTCTAGCGCTCATTATAATAGCAATTGAATATTTATAGGCAGCATTTTGAAATATTCATAATAAACATTGTACCTATTTGATATGTATATTATGACATAGTCAGTTATACCCAAACATATAAAGGTCAACTATTCATAATATACAAACAACGCACGTTGAATGTGTATGCGTGTTAAACCGGCGATAAACCCTTATAAATAAAGGGAAGATTAACTATTCAGTAGGGGTCAAAAAAATGGTAAAAAACGATAAAAAATTGATATTTTTACTAATTTTTGAAAAAAATAGTATGGAGGCTGTCTGTGGAGAATAGGTTTCATCATACCACCCTAACTGGTATGTGCCTACTAGTTGAATTTGTTAAGTAATAGATAGTGTTCTTACATATATGTTTTTAAATTCTTAAAAAAATAACTTGAAGGGAGTTAAAAATGAAAAAAATTTTGGTTGTTGATGATGAAGAAATGATAACAGACTTAATATCTACCTGTTTATTAGATA
>CAJTYF010000026.1 GCA_910583945.1 uncultured Bacilli bacterium | reverse complement strand
AGTTGCAACTTTTCTCCTTTTTAGATGGGGTTTAAAATTTTGCCGGAACTTAAAATTATAAAAAGTATTGATTTTTAGCGATACTTATCGTAAAATGAAAAACGTATTTAAAAAAGGAGAGGAATAAGAAAATGAGTCATTTTTCAGAATATCAAAAAATCGATTTTATTCCAGAAGTTTTCTTTTATAAATCAATGAAAGAAAATGAAGACTATTTTTTAATCGACTTAAATTCATTAAAACTTTTTAGTTTATTAAAAATAGCTGGAGAAATTTCAAAAATAGTGAATGAGGAAATAACCGATGTAACACAGAAAACAAAAGTATTTCCAAATCAATACGTAGTTTTATCTAAAAGCAGTCCTTTAGGGTATTTTATTATCAATCACAAAAAATGGATGGATGTAAGTAATTATTTAGATTCTCAAAAATGTCAAAATGCTTTAATAGTGGCTACTTATTATGGTGCAGAGGATAAAAGAATCGCCGAAATAAGTTGGCTTTTTAAAAACAACATAAACGGACCAAAAGAGGCAATTATAAATCTATATCCTGAATTAGCAGAAACAATCGCCTATATTTTAGAAACAGAAGAATTTGCAAAAATCCAAACTCCTGAAAATAAAGAACAAGTTTGCTATCTTGTTTATGAAAATGGCGAAGCTTTTCTTTCTTCCGTTCTAGATTTGCAAATGTTTAAAAAGTAAGATTTTTTTAAGAAAATTTAAGTTGACAATAAAGAAAATGCGTACTAAAATAAAGAAGTATTAAAAAAATTTCTATGGAAAAGAAGAGTAATAATTAAAGTTTTTATTTAAGAGAGGGCTAGAATGCTGAAAATGCCTAATAAAAAAGAATTATGAAAGACAACTTTTTATAGACATAGAAACGCACAAGTTGCGATAAGAAAGAGAGAGTACCTAGTAAAGTAAGGTGGCACCGCGGAAAAATTTTTTTCGTCCTTACATTTATTAGGTTTTTTTATGTTAGAAAGAAGGAATAAAAATGTTAACCAAACCCAAAGGAACCTATGATGTAATAGAAAGTGAGGCTTTAAAACTTCAAAAAATTAATCATTTAATTGAAATCTATTGTACCGTTTATAATTATGATTTCATAAGAACCCCCATTTTTGAAGCCAAGGAACTTTTTCACCGTGCTGTAGGAGATGAAACGGACATTGTCACAAAGGAAACTTATGATTTTAAAGACCGTAGTGACCGTGAATTAACATTAAGACCCGAAGGTACCGCTGGTGTTGTCCGTAGTTTCATTGAAAACAAACTCTATGGAACAAATCTTCCTCGTAAATTTTATTATACTGGAACCATGTATCGCTATGAAAGACCAGGGAATGGGAGAAATCGTGAATTTACCCAATTTGGTGTGGAAATATTAGGCAGTAATGATTCGATGACGGATGCTGAAATCATTTCGATGCCTTATAATTTATTTCAAGAACTAGGCTTTAAAGATTTAAATGTCAAAATCAATAATTTAGGTTCTAAAGAAGACCGTGAAAACTATAAAAAGGCTTTAAAAGAGTATTTGAGTCCTCATATTTGTGAGCTTTGCGAAGATTGTCAGCGAAGATATGAAACGAATCCATTAAGAATATTAGACTGTAAAGTGGATCAAGACACAGATATATTAAAAAATGTTCCCAATATTTTGAACTATCAAAGTGAAGAATCAACAACCCGCTTTAACAAAGTAAAAGAATATTTAGAATTTTTAGATGTAGACTATGAAGTAGATTCAAAACTTGTAAGAGGACTTGACTATTACGATTATACAGTTTTTGAAATTGTTTTAGACACTGAAATTTTAGGTGGGGCAAGTACCATCGCCGCTGGAGGAAGATACAACAACTTAGTGGAATCTTTAGGAGGACCTGCAACCCCTTGCATTGGATTTGCTTGTGGATTAGAACGAATTATGTTGGCCATGGACGAAATTGAAGAAACATCAAAAAGACCTTTAGATTGCTATATTCTATATGTTAACGAAGAAGAAAAACTAAAAGCCTTAACTCTTGCTCAAGATTTACGTATATCTGGAGTCAGTGTGGATTATGATACCACAGGAAGAAGTCTTAAAAGCCAATTTAAAGAAGCTGATCGTAATCTAGCTCAACTTCTTATTATTTTAAACAGTGAAGATTTGAAAAAAGGGCTTATTCAAGTGAAAGACAATATAACTAAAGAAGAAATAAAAATAGACGAAAACGAAATCATCGATTATATCGTTTGTCATGGATAGGAGAAGAAAAATGGATTTATTAGAATTACATAAACAAAGTGAAGATTTATTAAATAAAGAAGTAACTTTAGAAGGTTGGATTAAAAACCATCGCCGTCAGAAAGAATTTGGTTTTATTGATTTTTCGGACGGAACTTGTTTTAAACATATTCAAGTGGTTTATGATAACACTTTAGAAAATTTTCCAGAAATTTCTCATACTTTAGTAGGAAGTGCTTTAAAAATAACGGGTACATTAATTCCTTCTAGTGGCAATCAAGACTATGAAGTAAAAGCAAGTCAAATTGAAGTTGTCGGTGCTTGTCCTGAGGATTATCCCATACAACCAAAAAGACACACGAAAGAATTTCTACGTGAACAGGCTTATTTAAGACCAAGAACCAATCTTTTTCAAGCAGTATTTCGTGTTCGTAGTGTTGCCGCTCATGCCATTCATACCTACTTCCAAGAAAGAGGCTATGTTTACTTCCATGCCCCACTTTTAACCAGTAGTGATTGTGAAGGAGCAGGAGAAATGTTTCAAGTGACCACTTTGCCGATTGATACACTAAAAGATAAGATTGATTACTCTAAAGATTTCTTTGGTAAAAAAGTAAACTTAACGGTCAGTACCCAACTGGAATTAGAAACTTTTGCAACATCCTTTAAAAAAAGTTATTCTTTTGGGCCAACATTTAGAGCAGAAAACTCGAACACTAAGACTCATGCCGCTGAATTTTGGATGGTCGAACCGGAAATTGCTTTTTGTGATTTAAATGGCGATATGGATATTATGGAAAGCATGCTAAAATTTGTAGTTCAATACGTGTTAGAACACTGTCCCGATGAAATGGAATTCTTTGATACTTTTGTTGAAAAAGGAATTATCGAAAAATTAACGAAACTAATTAATAGCAAGTTTACTAGAATCGATCATAAAGAAGCCATTAAAATATTAAAAGAAGCGAATATTAAATGGGAGTTCGAGCCAGAGTACGGGGAAGATATCGCAAAAGAACATGAAAAATATATTACCGAATACTTTAATGGACCCGTATTCATAAAAAATTGGCCCAAAGATATTAAAGCCTTCTACATGAAATTAAATTCTGATGGAAAGACCGTTGCAGCAGTTGACCTTGAAGTACCAGGTGCTGGAGAACTTATGGGTGGTAGTCAAAGAGAAGAAGATTACGATAAACTCGTATCTAGAATGAAAGAACTAGGCTTAAACCCTGAAGACATGGAATGGTATCTAAATTTAAGAAAATACGGAACTTGTCCTCATGCTGGATTTGGTATGGGATTCGAAAGGCTTTTGATTTATCTTACAGGTGTTGACAATATAAGAGATGTCATTGCTTACCCAAGAACCCCTGGAAATTGTGAGTTTTAAATGGATTTAGTAAATATTATATATCGCTATGTCAATCGTTTTATAAATAGTGAGGAATTAATTCATAATTTAGAAAACTTAGATAAAAAGAATTTTTCTAAAGAAGAGAATAGCAAAATAAAAAAATTAATAGAAGAAGTAAAAGAGATAGTAAAGACTGTTCCCATTAAAATAGATCAAATAGAAATAAATCGTCTTACAATGATAAATCGCTTATTAGATGCATTAGATGAAGCAAAAATAAGTGATAATATGGATGAAAATAAAAAAGAAGAAACTAGAAATTTTATTCAAAAAAGAAGAAAAAGTCTTTTAGAAGATCAAGAAAAAGTAAGAGATAGTGGTCCTAGGTATGAAGCCCTCTATGATTGTTTGGTAGAAAATGAAGTCTATACAAAATATTGCCAAAATATGAATGCTTTAGAATTATTAGAATTTATTACGCAATTCATTTCTGTTCCTGTAACCCCTAAAATTGACCAAGAAACATTTGATGACTTAGTTAAAGTTGGAATAAAGGAAGATAAACGAGAAAGTTTATGGCGTCTTGCCATGAATTATAATGATAAAAATAAGGATTTTTCTAAAATAGAAGATTATTTTATCGAAAAAAGAGACAATTATTATCTAGCAGAACTTATTAGTGGTGTAAATGAAGACTTAGATTTAGATCACTTAATCGAAAAAGTTTCAAATACAAATGATTTTGATTTTATAAAGAAATTAGCCAATACAGACTATTTACAAGATATTTTTTCTAAGAATCAAAAAGAATACGTAAAAAACTTTTTAAAAGAAAACGAGGCGAAATAAATGGATCGATCAAAATGTGGCTGGTGTTCACCTGAGGGCGAAATTATTCCCTTATTACCTGGTAAAAATCATTTAGATACAATTACAACCTATGCAGATGAGCATGGTATTTACTATGGAAAGAAGAGGAATTAAAAAAGTAAAACAATATAAATAACAAAAAGAGGAGAAAAAAATGAAAAAATATAACAATGGAGAATTTAGAAAAAAAGATATCAATCAAGAATACACCGTCTATGGATGGGTTAATAAAAGAAGAGATATGGGAGGGGTCATATTCGTTGATTTAAGAGACCGTTCTGGTTTTTTACAAGTAGTTTTCAATAAAAGTTTTTTAAAGGATGATTTTAGTTTAGCGGAATCTTTAAAAAATGAATATTGCATTAAAGTAACAGGAAACTTAATCGCACGAACAGAAGAGATGATTAACCCGAAAATAGAAACTGGTGAAGTCGAGTTAATGGTTGAACATTTAGAAATATTAAGTGAGTGTGAAACACTTCCTTTTAACGTGTACGATAACGAAACAGAAGTCAATGAAAACGTCGCATTAAAATACCGTTATTTAGATTTAAGACGTGACAAATTAAAAGAAAATATCTTAATTCGTCATCAAGTCTGTAAGAGTGTGCGAGATTATTTAAATAACTTAGGTTTTATTGAAATTGAAACGCCTATTTTATGTAAATCAACTCCTGAAGGAGCAAGAGATTATCTAGTGCCTTCAAGAATTAATAAAGGTTCTTTCTATGCCTTACCACAAAGTCCCCAAATATTCAAACAACTTTTAATGGTCTCAGGTTTTGAAAAGTATTATCAAATTGCGAGAAGTTTTCGTGATGAGGACCTACGTGCTGATAGGCAACCTGAATTTACCCAAATTGACTTAGAAATGAGTTTTGCCGAAGAAGAAGATATCTGGAATGTTACAGAGGGAATGATTAAAAAAATCGTTAAAGATGTAAAAAATATTGATTTACCTGACTTCCCTAGAATGACTTATCAGGAAGCCATGGATAGATTTGGTTCCGATAAACCCGATACCCGTTTTGAAATGGAATTATTAGATTTAACAGAAATCTTACGAGACACTCAAATGAATGTCTTTAGAAACGCCGTCGAAAAAGGTGGAATTATCAAATGTTTAATTATCAAAAATAATGGCGATAAATACTCAAGAAGTGATGTCGAACACTTAACGGACTTTGTAAAAATCTATGGAGCCAAAGGGCTTGCTTGGTTAAAATACGATAACGATACTTTTAATGGTGTCATTGCCAAAAATTTAGAAGATGAAAAATTAGCAGAAATGAAAGAAAAGTATCATATTGAAAACAACGACTTAATTTTAATCGTCGCCGATACCAAAAAGATAGTCTACGCTGCTTTAGGAGCCTTAAGAAATAAAATTGCAAAAGAACTAAATTTAATTGATGAAACAAAATTAAACTTCTTATGGATTACAGATTTTCCTTTCTTTGAATATTCCGAAACTGAAGGAAGATGGAAAGCTGAACATAATCCATTCACCATGGTTAGAGACATCAATACCATCAGCGACCCAGAACATTGCATTTCTAGAAGTTATGACTTAGTGATTAATGGGTATGAACTCGCAAGCGGGGGTGTACGTAACCATAAAAGAGAAGATTTAGCCAAAATTTTTAAAGCTTTAAGTATTAGTGATGAAGAAGCACAGGAAAGATTTGGTTTTGTCCTAGAAGCCTTCAAATATGGCGTTCCACCTCATGCCGGCATTGCTCCAGGATTAGAAAGACTAATTATGGTCTTAACTGGAACAAATGACATAAAAGATGTCGTAGCCTTCCCTAAAACCCAAAGTGCTAGTGACTTAATGAGTGAAGCTCCAAGTTTAGTTTCAGAAAACCAATTACAGGAATTAGGAATAAGTATTGTTAAAAAAGAGGAAGAATAGAACGTAAATGAAAAGAATAAATTTATCTCGAGAAAATATGTACTTTAGTCAAGTTGCTTATTTAATGGCGGGCAATCTTTTAAAAACAAGAAATATTATTTTCGGAACTGAAGAACATTTAAATCTTCAAAATGCTTCTTTATCTACAAATATAATGGGATATTAATTATGAAACACCCAATTATCCTTATATTAATAAAAATAATGTTACAACCGCTCAAATTGGTTTGTTACCAGAAAAAACAGTCTGGCTATCTCCGCTCTTAAATTACTTTGGTTTTGACAAAGTATTGGATGAACAAACTTGTGAAGAGTTGATGATGACTTTATTTAATGGGAAATTTCCTTATGATTATTGTGAATTATTTGGAAGAAGAAGAAAAATAAACTCTTATTGGAAAAATGGTGCTCCTTGTAGAAAACGAATATGGGAAGGAAAATACGAATTTAGTAATTATGAAGTAATCAATAAAGATTGTACTATAGCTCATTATTTTGAAGTTTTAACATTAAACATAAATGCCCTCGATCCTTATAAGAACTTTTTTCCTTTAGAAGAGGAAGGAAGTATTAGAAAAAGAATATTAAAATAGAAAGAAGGAATAGAAATGAATTTTACTAGCGACCTTGTTGATGACTTAGCCACTAAATTGCTAATCGGATTAAGTCGAGAAGAAAATCAAATGGTAGTCGATGAATTTAATATCATTGATGAAACCTTAAAAAAAGTAGAAAATATTGAAAATATTAAAGAAGTAGAACCTATGACCCATTGTCTAGACGATTTTACTTTTACATTAAGGGAAGATGAAGCAACCGAATCTATTAGTATAGAAGACGCTTTAAGAAATTGTAAAAAAACCGAAGGAAGAGAAGTAGAAGTACCGAAAGTAGTAGGAGGTGACAATTAATGAATCAAACCATCGAAGAATTACATGAACTTTTAAAAGATAACAAGGTAACAAGTCAAGAACTGATTGGGGAATCTTTAAAAAAATCTCATGAAGTACAAGAAAAATACAATGCATTTGTGACCATTTTAGATGAAGCTAAAGCAACAGAAATAACGGATAATCCATTGTCAGGCATCCCTTTTGGCATTAAAGATAATTATTCTACTAAAGATATCCTGTCAACGGGGTCTTCCAATACTTTAAAAGACTATGTTCCGATATTTAATGCTACCGCTGTAGAAAAACTTTTAAATGTTGGGGCAGTACCAGTAAATAAAACCGTTTTAGATGAATTTGGAATGGGTGGAACGGGTACAACTGGTCATACGGGTATTGTCAAAAATCCTTGGAATCCTACACGTATGTGTGCGGGATCTAGTGCTGGATCCGCTTGTGCTGTCGCCGCTGGCGTTTATCCGTATGCTCTTGGAAGTGACACAGGGGATTCCATTCGAAAACCTGCAGCTTATTGTGGGATTGTAGGGTACAAACCTACTTATGGCATGATTTCTAGATTTGGGGTATTTCCTTTTGCTTCCAGTTTAGATCATTGTGGTGTGTTAACGCGTAGCGTTGCCGATGCCGCCATTGTTATCGATAATATGAAAGGCATTGACTCAAAAGACATGACCTCTTGGGACTCAAAAGACATTCATTTATATGAACACGTAAAAGATGAGGTAAAAGGTTTAAAATGTTGTTACATAAAAGAACTTTGTAATATTGAAAATTACCCAAATCCCTCTGATGAACTAAAAAAACACTTAGAAAACTTTAAAGAAAAAACAAAAGTTTGCAAGGAACTAGGAATGGAAATAGAAGAAGTAAGCGTAGATCAAAATCTTTTAGAAGCCTTACCAAGTGTGTATGTCGCCATTTCTTGTGCGGAAGCAACCAGTAATATGTCTAACTTAACGGGCATTATCTTTGGTCCAAGAGGAGAAGGGAAAAACGTAATGGAAATGATGATGGATCACCGCACCCATGGTTTTTCACCCCTTATTAAAAGACGTTTTGTCATCGGTTCATACATCTTACAAAAAGAAAATCAAGAAAGATACTTTAAAAATGCCCAAAGAGTGAGAAGACTTTTGGTTGATACTTGGAAACAATTATTCGAAACCTATGACGCGGTCATTCTACCCGTAGGAACAGGACCAGCCAAACACTTAGATGGTGATAAAGATATTTTATCTCGAGATACGGAGGTTCTAGAAGAACATTTACAAATTGGAAACTTTGGCGGATTTCCATCTATCACCATCCCTGATGGATTTATTAATAATCTACCCGTTGCTTTAAACATCACAGGAAATTGTTACAATGATGAAACGGTCTTAAAAATTGCCTATGCTTTAGAAAGTAAAATGGGCTATAAAAATCAAATCGCGAAGGAGGTAAATCATGAGTAAATATAAAGCTGTAATTGGACTTGAGATGCACTGTGAATTAAAAAGTAATTCTAAAGTATTTTCAAGTGCCAAAAATTCATATAATGAAGTGCCAAATGAAAACATTACATACTTAGATTTAGCCTTACCAGGAACGCTTCCAGTTGTAAATAAAAAATGTGTTCATGATGCCTTAATGATGAGTATGGCACTAAACTGTACTCAACCCGAATACATGTATTTTGATCGTAAAAACTACTACTATCCCGATTTGCCAAAAGGGTATCAGATCACCCAAATGGATGCACCAGTAGGAATTAATGGTTTTGTCGAAATAGAATGTAATGGTGAAAAAAAGAAAATCTATATTCATGATATTCACTTAGAAGAAGACGCAGCAAGCCTTGATCACTTTTATGATACCACGAATATTGATTATAATAGAGCGGGTGTACCATTACTGGAATTAGTAACAGAACCTTGTATCAATAGTCCCGAAGAAGCCGTTGCCTTCCTAGAAACAATGCGTAGCATTTATAAATATTGTGACGTTTCTGAAGCCGATACCAAAAAAGGGCAAATAAGATGTGATGTGAATGTTTCAATCATGGATGAAGACGCTACCGAATTAGGTACTAAAGTCGAAATGAAAAACATCAATTCCTTCAGTAACGTTTATGAGGCCATTTGTTATGAAATAAAAAGACAAAGTGAGCTAAAAGATCAAGGAAGGTATGATGAAGTTGTACAAGAAACGCGAAGATTTGATGAAGAAACGGGTACAACGATTAGAATGCGTAGCAAAGCCGATGCTTTAGATTATAAATACTTTGTTGACCCAAACTTACCAAAATTTAAAATTGATGCAGAATGGCTAGATGAAATAAGAAAAGAAATCCCTCTTTTAGCGAACCAAAGAAAAGAAAAATACGTAACCGAATATGGACTTAGTGAATACGACGCAGGGGTTATTGTCAAAGAACGTGACTATGCCGAATATTTTGAAAAGTGTATCAGTCTTGGAATAGAAGTAAAAACCGCTGCCAATTGGTTAACCACTCAAATATTAGGGTACATTAACAAAGAAGAAATAAATTTAAAAGATTTTTATTTAACACCAAATTTGTTAAAACAAATTATTGACGAAATAAATAAAGGGACGTTATCTTCTAAACTGGCAAAAGAAGTTTTCTATAAAGCCTTAGAAGAAAAGAAAGAACCTAAAAACTTTATCAGTGGCGAAAATGCCCAAATCTCTGATAAAGAAGAATTAGAAAGTTTAATTAATCAAATATTAAAAGAAAACGAATCACAAGTAAACGATTATAGAAAAGGTAAAACCAATCTCTTTGATTTCTTCGTTGGGCAAGTCATGAAAAATACACGTGGAAAAGCCAATCCTGTATTAACCAAAGAAATATTAAAAGAAAAATTAGAGAAGTAGGAATAGAATGAATAAGAAAAAACTAAAAAGAAAACTAAATGAACTGAAAAACTTCTTTAAAAGCATTCGTTTTAGTACGCTCTATAAAATAGCGGGGGTTCTACTTCTCATTTTTACCCTTTATATGGTTATTACAACCCTTAATAAAAGTAAACATATCGGAGAAACGAAAGAAGAAACCCTAACCGCTACCATCATTGATAAAGGAGAAAATTATCTTTTAATTCTAGACAATCAAAAAAACGAATATTTAATTGAGAAAAGACCAACAGAAGAAGAAACAATCGGAAGTACAATTAGTCTTTCAATTGGAAACATAATAGATGGATCCCCTAAAATACTTAGAACTTCATCCCTAGAAATGATAAGTCCAGCCACTAAAAACCAAAACGCTGAAGCTATCATTTTAGAATACATAAAAAAAACCAATCGCATGTTTAGTAATGCAACAGAAAACGAAAGTGAAATCGAAATCCGTTTTCTAAATATCATGAATTTCCTAATCTACAATGAAGAATTAGAAGAGCATACCTTAAATGATTTATCCAGTCAATCCAGAATTGCAACCCTTAAAATTGCCCTTTCGTTAGACACAAACATTGAAAACTTTTTCCCCGGTTTTAAAGAAAGGGAAGGAAATGGAAAATACAGCGGACTAAAAGAAAAAATTATTACCAATTACTTAAATTTAACCTGTAAGGTGTGTGATTACGATTCAAACACCTGTAATCAATCCATCACTGATTTTCAAACCATGAAAGAAACTTTTGCCATCAGTTGGAATAACTTAAAAAATTGGACAAACGATTCCGAACGTTTAAAAGATTGGTATCAAATTTATAGTGGAAAAAGCGAATAGCCTATGGTATACTTAGATAGAAAAAATAAAGAGGTGTGAACGATGTTTGGAAAAATAAAATATATTGGTGAAAGTATAGCTCATGTTGAAAATTTAGGAGGAGAGACCGCTTCTACAGACTTAATGAATGTCAACGTGATCTTTGAAGCCCCTGATCAAAGAATCTTAGGAGAAGTTACTGAATTTAACAAAGAAGAAATGAAAATAAGATTTTTAGGTGAATACATAAATGACCGTTACGTGAATGGTGTCATTAGAAAACCTTTACTTTCTTCTAGAGTAAGAATTATTAATAGTGCTGAACTCATGGAATTAGTCGGAACCGAATCCGCTTCTTCTTTTGTTTTAGGGAAAAGTGCAATTTATAAAGAATACAAAGTTTGTCCAAGCATCAATGCCTTACTATCTAATCATTTAGGAATCTTTGGCAACACTGGAAGTGGAAAATCTTGTGGGGTAGCTCGTATTGTTCAAAACTTATTTTCAAACCCTCACATGCTTGCTTACAACGCGAATATCTTTGTTTTTGATGCGTATGGTGAATATAAGAATGCCTTTGGAAGCATTAATAAAATCAATCCGAATTACAGTTATAAATTTATCACTACCAATCCAACTGATCCAGACGATTATCTCCTTCAAATTCCCGTAAATCTCTTAAACCTAGATGATTTCGCCCTTTTATTACAAGCAACCAATCACAGCCAATTACCCATTCTTGAAAGAACTCTTAGACTAGCTAAAATATTCAGCCAAGATACGCCTGAATCCGTTAAATTTAAGAATCATTTAATTGCTAAAGCACTATTAGCCATTTTATTTAGTAATCAAACCACAGCGCGTAAGAAAAATGAAGTCTTTCAAATCATTGAAGTGTGTCATACCAATGAATTTAATTTTGATAGCACCATTGCTGGGTTAGGATACACTAGAACTTTTAGTGAATGCTTTGAAATCGATTCCAACGGTTATTTTGGAGAAAGTGTTTTAATTACAGAATACATCTTAAAACACATTGAAGATACCTATGAAGAGATGAAAGAGCCAACAGAATACAATTATTCCATAGCGGATTTTACAAGAGCTTTAGAATTTACAATGATTAGTGAAGGATTTCAAAACAATTCCAATTTATATAACGATGCCATCATTTTAAAAGTGCGTTTAAACACTATTTTAAATACCAAAGTAGGAAAATACTTTGCAAGCAATGGCTATGTTCCATTAGATCGATACGTTAGCAATTTAGTTGTAAAAAACAATCATAAAGCTCAAATCATTAATATTAATCTTGAAGACATTGACGACACCTACGCCAAAGTAATCGTAAAAATTATGTCTCGTTTCTTCTTTGAATTTTCTAAAAACTTAAAACAAAGAGCATCCATTCCTTTTCATATCTTTTTAGAAGAAGCCCATCGTTACATTCAACACGATAACGATACCTATTTATTAGGGTACAATATCTTTGAACGTATTGCTAAAGAAGGAAGAAAATATGGTGTATTACTAGGCATCATTAGTCAAAGACCCGTTGAAATTTCTGATACGGTTATTTCCCAAGTTTCAAATTTCTTAATCTTTAAAATGACTCATCCTAAAGACATAAAATACATTGAAGAGATGCTACCAAACATTTCTTCAGACGTTATCGAAAAACAAAAAACTTTACAACCTGGAAGTTGTGTGGGATTCGGAGGTGCTTTTAAAATTCCTATGATTATGCGTCTTGAACTTCCTAATCCACTTCCATATTCCTCAAACTGTGATGTGGCAAAAATTTGGAATGTGAACAAAAAAGAAGAAACTAATCAACCATAAGTTTCTTTTTTTTAATCTTGACTTTTTAAACATGCGTGCTGAAAAAGATTATTTAGAAATCATGAATATAGATTTAAAAGAATTAAATAAATAGTTTTCATTTATATTCAGTTATTTTTTGTTAATGGTGTTATAAAGATATACAAAAACGAGACATTTTCTATTGTTTTTAATTTAGAGGGTTTAAGATAAAAGCAAAATTTGATATAATGAATAATAAAGAAGTAGGAGATAAAATGAATTATACAAACGAATTAGAAAATCAGTGTTACGTAAAAAAAGGAGCGAATCATGGTCCATCGCCCATTCCAGAAGAAGGAAAATGGATCAAAGCCAAAGAAATAAAAGACATTTCAGGCCTAACACATGGCATTGGATGGTGTGCACCACAACAAGGGGCATGCAAATTAACTTTAAACATAAAGGAAGGAATCATACAAGAAGCATTAGTTGAAACGATTGGCTGTTCAGGAATGACTCATTCCGCTGCGATGGCGGGTGAAATTCTTATAGGCAAAACATTACTCGAAGCTTTAAATACCGATCTTGTATGCGATGCCATTAACACCGCCATGAGAGAATTATTTTTACAAATCGTTTATGGAAGAACGCAAACCGCTTTTTCAGAAGGAGGCCTTCCTATAGGAGCGGGGTTAGAAGATTTAGGAAAAGGACACACAAGTCAAGTAGGAACGATCTATTCAAGCAATTTAAAAGGACCTAGATATTTAAACCTAGCGGAAGGATATATAGTAGAAATCGGATTAGATTCAGAAGATCAAATTATAGGCTATAAATATGTTCATATAGGAAAAATGATGGAATATATTAAATCAGGTATAGAAGCTTTAGAAGCTATTGAAAAAGCATCAGGCATCTATGGAAGATTTGATGAAGCCATAAAAAAAATAGATCCAAGAGAACAATAAGGAGTAAAGAATGACATTTGAAAATTATGAAAGAAGAATAAACCAAATAAAACCAATATTAGAAAAATACAACATAAAAAATTTTGAAGAAGCTTTAAAAATATGTACAGATAAAGGATTTAACCCTTACGAAATCGTTAAAGAAATTCAACCCATTTGTTTTGAAAATGCAAAATGGGCGTACACATTAGGAGCAGCAATAGCTATTAAAAAAGAATTAAAAAAAGCATCAGAGATTGCTCTAGCCTTAGGAGAAGGATTACAAGCTTTTTGCATTCCAGGATCAGTCGCTGATGATCGAAAAGTAGGTTTAGGTCATGGAAATTTAGCCTCTATGCTTTTATCAGAAGAAACAAAATGTTTTGCTTTTTTAGCAGGACATGAAAGTTTTGCAGCCGCCGAAGGAGCTATTGGTATCGTTAAATCAGCAAATAAAGTTAGAAAAGAACCTTTAAAAGTCATATTAAATGGATTAGGAAAAGATGCAGCTCAAATTATCTCCAGAATAAATGGATTTACCTATGTCCAAACGGACTTTGACTACTTCACTGGTAAAGTAAAAATAGTTAAAGAAATCCCTTATTCAAAAGGAGAAAGAGCAAAAGTAAGATGTTATGGAGCAAACGATGTGCGAGAAGGAGTAGCAATTATGTGGTTAGAAAATGTTGATATTTCTATTACAGGAAACTCAACGAATCCCACAAGATTTCAACATCCAGTAGCTGGAACTTACAAAAAAGAAAGAATAGACGCTGGAAAAAAATATTTTTCTGTGGCTTCAGGTGGTGGAACAGGAAGAACCCTACACCCCGACAATATGGCATCGGGTCCTGCTTCTTATGGAATGACCGATACCATGGGAAGAATGCATTCTGACGCTCAATTTGCCGGAAGTTCCTCAGTACCTGCTCACGTTGAAATGATGGGATTAATTGGTATGGGAAACAATCCAATGGTTGGAGCTACTGTAGCGGTTTCAGTAGCTGTAGAAGAAGCAATGAAAGAACAATAAATAAAAAAGAAACTCTATTTTTTTAATTTTAGAGCATCGATTTCTTTACCATAGATCCCCGCATAGCCTAAAGCGGTATCATCGACTTTTTGAATTAAATGGAGCCAGTCTCCATTTTTTAAATGGGCTTGATAGTGAATATTTTTAACTTGAATCCCATCAATAGCGTCTTTTAAATTACCAGCATACCCATCACTTCCAGTCATCCAAGAACTCCAAACGTTCATTTTTAAAAAATGGACACGATAAGTAAAACCATCAATTTTTAAACCTCCAATAGCATGGCCAAAATTTCCCGCATAGGCTAAAATACATTTTCCTTCATTCACAACAATCTTGTTAAGCCATTTCATTTTTACTAAATCAAAGACCTGATAGGTCTCTTTTTTTTGACCTTTAAAATAATCATAAAACGAGTCACAACAAGATTGAGTCATAGATTTTGATTCATCTCCATACCATTTTCGTGGTTTAACATCAATATGAGTATAAAAAGAACTTCCGCCACATTTATAGCCAATACCATAAACATGACCTAAATCTTCTAAAGCTAAAACAATCCATCGACTATCAATAACCTTTCCTGAAAAATCAGTAAACTTAATATCACAAGCGTACCCTTGATGCGTTGTACTTCCCGATCCGCCAATCCTTTTCTCTTGATAAGGACAACGATAACCACTAGAAATATAACCATGGCTGGCTCCCACTTGTTTCATCACTTTCTCAAGCAAAAAAGGTAACGTATCCGCAACAAAAAAAGAATGGATACGTCCACATTTACAACGCCATTCACTCGCTTTGAAATGCGGTGTCAATTGTGTTTGATCTTCGTAATTGTATTGAATTAAATTCATAAAAAATCAGTCCTCCTTTTTCAAATATTTTTTAAGAATAATATTAAGATTATGGAAGATATCATAAACACCACCAGCCATAATGCCTGATACAGCAACAGCTAGTTTAAAATCTTTTGTTATCATCCATTCAACTAAAGCCATCAATACGCCAATTAATAAATTTTGAACGGGAATAAGGTAATTATCAAACAGAGGATTCTTTTTTGAAAGTCGAGCCAAAAGGCTTGAAACCAGTAAACTAATTGTACAAAAAAGTTCTGTCGATAATTCATCCATAACGATCACCTCCACCTAAAACATAAAAGAAAAAAATATTTTTGAAAAGAAAACGAAATTTGCGCAACTTCCGACTTCTTGGTTTAAAAAAATATTTATTTTATTCTGAACACATGGAGGTGAAAAAATGACTTAAAAACACATTTCATAAATTCAAAAAAAGAAAGGACAAAAAATGAATTTAGATGAATTATATTTTAAAGACAATTTTACAAAAGAAGAAGACAAAACGAATTTGAGCATTAACAGACTAGAAGCAGAATGTATCACATCAAAAAATAACAAATTTAGTTTAGATGAAAATGGCAACCTAACCGTTAACTCTATCAATACCAATAATAACTCAAATAATGAATTATACCCAATTGGCTCTATTTACATGAGTGTAAATAATGTAAATCCTAGTACTCTTTTTGGTGGATCATGGGAAAGATGGGGAAATGGGAGAATTCCAATAGGAATAGATGAAAATAATCAAAATATGAATAGTCCTGAAAAAACAGGAGGTAAAAGTGAAATACGATTATCAGCAGCGATTGGCGCTTGTAATAATAATGCTTCTTCTATTGGCTATATTGCTGAAGAACCAAATAATTACCAAAATAATAAAAACGCAACTTACATAATCAATTCAGGAAATGTTGAATTTGCACATTGGAATCATTCTACTCCAGTTACTGAAATGAGTAATAATAGTAGAAACGTTAACATTTTACCACCTTTTATTACTTGTTATATGTGGAAAAGAGTAGGCTAATATGCAAGAAATAAAAATTTTAAGAAAACCAAGAGAAAAACATTACCGTAATAATGATGGAACTTTTACAGTCGAAATGTATGATCAAAATATTCATTACCTAAAAAATAATGAATACCAAGAAATTAATAATACCCTGATTTTAAAAGACAAGTATATAACCAATAAAGACAATGATTTTAAAGTGCACTTTGCTAGAAACAAAGAAGACACTTTTTTACTTCAAATATTAAAAGATCAATACTATTTAAACATAAATTTAGCAAATAAAAATATCTCTTATAACTTAGATAATAATAAAATGACTTATTTAAATATTTTAAACAATATTGATATCGAATATATTGTTAAAAATGAACAAATAAAAGATAATATTATTTTAAAACAAAAAAATAATGATTTTAAAAATCTAAAATATAAAATAGAGACTAATTTAGAACTAGAATTAAAAAATGGTAATCTAGAAATTCAAAAAGTATTTACTTTAAAAACGCCAACTTTAATAGATAAAAATAATAATACTTATCCTATTCAATATCATTTAACCAAAGAAAACAATAGTTATACTTTAAGCTTTATAATAGATGAGACTATCTTAAATAATGAATCCCTTTATCCGCTAATTATTGATCCAATTATGCAAGTAAATAGTGAAGAATCTGTTTATGATACTTACATTTGTAATGGAGAGATTAATAAGAATTATAACAGTGAAGAAAAACTAATAGTTGGTACAGATCCAAATGGTAAAACTTATCGAACTCTAATGAAATTCAATTTGCCAAACTTAGGTACAGGCTGTGATATTATTGATGCTAGAGCCTATTTAACCAGTCATCCTGAACTCATTGAAACAGGAGAAACACATCTTGAGGGAGGAGAGCTAACGTTTGAAAGTAAATATTTAGAAAAACCATTTGATGTTCATGCCATAACAACGAATTGGACCGAAGAAACAGCAAATTGGAATAGTATGAACAATAAATATGAAACAAAAATCGAAAATTTCACATTAGGCATGAGAGCCTATGAAACTTCAAAAGCACCGCTCACAATTGAACTAAGACAAACAGAACTAAATATCACCAATTTAGTAAAACAGTGGTATGCGGGATTTCCTAACTATGGCTTCATGATTAAACAAGAACAAGAAACGTATGAAGATAAATATCGTGAATATTACTTTTATTCTAAAAATAATAATGAAACGATTGATGGCCAAAACCCTAGACCTTACTTAATTCTTCATTACCGTAATCAAAATGGTTTAAATGATTATATGACCTATCAAACCATTGAATTTGATGGGGGAGTATCGTTCATTAATAACTTAACAGGAAATGTCCTCCATAGCTTTCATTTACTAAACACAAAAGGAAACTATTACCCCATAAATTTAGCTTTAAATTACAACACCAACGATCGGATTCTAAATAAAAATTTTGGATTACCGAAGGGCTTTAAATTTAACTATTATGAAACCTTACAAGAAGTAAATTTTGATCACGCTTGTTTAGAATATATTGATGGTACAGGAGCCACTCATTACTTTTATGAACATCAAAAAGAAGACACAACAACAGAAATCATTGATGAAGACGGTCTAGGTTTAACAGCAACTAAAAATGAAACGACTTATACTTTAACGGATAAAAATGGTAACAAAAAAGAATTTGTTGAACATCTCGGTTCTTCCACTTATTTTCTATATAAAATTATGAACACCAATAATGAATACCTTGACTTTTATTACAACGAAAGTGAACTTGCAATATTAAAAAACAGAAAGAATCAAAGAATACAAATAGATTCATTGGATAGATTAAGAATAACCATTAGCGATGAAAATTTAGAAAATTCAACTTTAGAATTATCAAATGGCGAAATTGAGGAAATTGTAACTAACACAGGAGTGACAAAATTAACCTATAACGATAAGAATTTAATAGAAACCATTGAAGAAGCAAGCGGTAAAAAATACCGTTATACGTATTATGACACCCTTCCTTATAGAATTAAAACCGTAGAAGAATTAGGAATAAACGGTGAAGTCGGAAATCGCTTAGAATTCACTTATGAATTTAAAGTAACAAGAGTAAAAGATAACAAAGGAAGAATAACGAGTTACACATTTAATAATCAAGGAAACACAATTTGTACAACCAGTTTAGATGAAACGCAAGACATAAGAAACGCTTATGGAAAAATTAGTGATTATGATACAGGAGCACGATCTCCTAAAAGTAAAAATAAATTAATAAGTCTCACCGAGGGAATGAAATACACCAATAACCTTTTAACAGACACCAGTTTTGAAAAAGGGACTTACCCAAGTGAAATGATCACAACAGAAGAAAAAAGAAGTGGTGATAAAAGCCTCAAAATAACTGGAGAATACACCCTATCTTTACCAAAGGTAAAAGAAAACGGCTTCTATACCTTTAGCGCCTATTTTAAAACCACCAATAACTTTAAAATAGCCCTTTATGAAACAAGTCTTTTAAAAGAAGAAAAGATGTATCAAAGTAGTAGTGAATTTATAAGAACCAGTTTAACGTATGAACTTGATAAAGAAAAAAACTATACCATAAAAATTTATTCGGACAACATAACAGATGTTGTTTATATGGATGATATGCAACTTGAAAGAGGAGAAACAGCCAACTACCATAACTTAATTGAAAACTCAGACTTTTCTAACGGATTCACTGGCTGGGATATTCCAACGAATCCTAATAGTGGAATTGTTACTTTACCTAATGGAATTCATGCTTGTAAATTAGTAAGTGGTTACCAAGAGTCTGATGGAACAGGACAAAGTTTTATCTTTAATGGTAAGAAAAATGAAACTTATCGTTTATCTTTTTGGTATAAAAATGAAGGCATTCAAGATCCATACAGTGAATATGAAGGAATTATAGTGTTATTAGGAATGGGTTATATTGGAGATGGAAGAGGAGTACCTCAATTAGTATTAAACAATCATGCTACTGAATGGCAATTTTTTGAAACAATCCTTGTAGCTGAAGAAGATTTTGATAGTATGTGGTTATCCTTTATTTCTCAAAATGAAGTGAATAGTTTTTATTTTACCAATGTTTGCTTAACCAAATATTTGGAAAACAACTCCTTTGCTTATGATGATAACGGTAATTTAACCGTTGCTTATAACCAAAACAAAGGCATCAGTGAATTTAATTATGATGACAACAATCAATTAATTAGTTCATTTGAACCTAAAGGAAATAACTTTAGTTTTGAATACGATAGTAAAAATAGATTAGTAGAAGGAATATCCACCAAAGGAATTGCTAATAAAATGGAATATGATGAAAATAATAACCCTATTAAAACTAAAATCTTTAATACGAAAATAGCAAATGAAATCTCTTATTACATAAGACTAAAAGGCACCAATAAATTACTTTCTCCAAGTTACTTAGACATGACCCCAAAATTTGAAAGTCCTAAATGTAGTAATGATTGTTTTGATATCCTTTACAATGAAACAAATCATTCTTACACCATTAAAAGTAATATTATTCCAAGATTTCTAAATATCAAAGAGAATAGTGGAAGATTAGAAACAGAAAAAACAACAGAATACGAACAAATCAAAAATAAAAATGGTAGTGTTTCCTTTAAAATAAAAGGAACAGAAAACTGTTTGACAGAACAAAACAACACTTTAATCACTCAAGAATACGCTGAAAACAATGAACATCAAGAATTTTATCTAGAACCTTTTACTTCAAGACAATACTTAGAAACCAGTGCTAAATATAAAATGAATGGTAAATTCTTAAAAGAAACAGTAGACCATTTAGGAAAAGTAACGGATTATAATATTAATCCATTTACAGGAGAATTGACAAGTATAACGGACCCTAAAGGAACCGTGACCACTTATACATACACCAATAACAGAAAATTAGCTCAGGTATCTAAAAATAATAAAGAAATAAATTATACTTATAATACAAATGAATTACTAGATAAAATAACTTGCAATAATAAAGAATATCACTTTACTTATGATAACTTCTTAAATACTAAAAAAATAAAAATAAATGATCAAGTCTTAGTAACCAATAACTATGAAGAACAGAATGGAAATCTAATAAATTCAATTTATGGAAATAACCATAAACTAGAATATACTTATGATGAATTTGATCGAATAAAAAAACTTAAGAAAAATAATAAAAGTTATACCTATTATTACAATAACTTAAGTGAACTTGTTAAAGTAAAAAGTGAAGATACCTATAACTATTTCTACGATTTAGCAAGGAGATTAAGTCGTTATGAATTTAATAATCATTCTATTGATTACGATTACGACATCAATAACAATGTAACGAAAAAAATAATTA
>CAJTYF010000025.1 GCA_910583945.1 uncultured Bacilli bacterium | reverse complement strand
CGATCCTTGAACCAGTAATATAAAATATCTGTCCAACTTTTGGGGTTCAGTACAAACAAGATATGGGGGCTAAGGTTTAACACCTTAGAATCCGCTCTTGCTTTATTCGTAATATTCCAAAACTTCGTAATGGAATAAAACTACATAAGCAAGTCTAACTTTTTGAAAAAAGTTAACAAAAATTTTTCTATTGATAGATAAGTTCAAAACAAGAAAAATATATTTTTTTGTTTTAAACTAATTCCATTATTACTCTTACTTTTGCTAGTCAAGGATTTCACGAGCAACATTGTTGTCCTTGACTAGCAATAATATATTCATTACTCGTTATGTTATCTGGTGGAATTGTATCAAACAATTCTTCTTCATTTTCTACACGAGTTTCACTATCTTTTTTAACACTAATCATTCCCATATTGATTGTCGTTTTTGTTTGGTCTAGTTTTTCTAATGGAAAGATTCTTACCACTTCAGCATCATCATATTTTTTCGAATCAAATCTTTTGGTTTCAAAATCAAAGACACCTTCGTAGTAATAAACATTATAATATTCTCTTAATCTCATAATATGTTCACAAACTTTTTCTTCTGGTAAATAATTAGAATATCTTACATAACCAATACCATCCATATCTACTTTTGGTATCTTCCAATCAATATAACCCTCATCAAATAATTTTTTAAAATCTTTATAGAAGGTACTCCTAAAATTAAGATTATCGACAACATAATTTCCTTCCATATCTAATTTTAAAGTTATATTTTCTATATAATTCATTACGATTTTTGATTTTTCACTTCTTGTTAAATCATTCCAAGTAACGACAATTTTGTTATAAAGGTTAGGCAATTTTATTTTATTAATAAAATCTATATCTCGTTTGATTAAAATATCTTCTTTCGTAAATCTTAAATCTTCGACTTGATCGGTTTCTAGAATTTTTCTTTCTAATATTTTGATATTATTTTCAATGATTTCTGTTTCTTTTTTATATTCTTCTAAAGTAAAAGCATTATTGATATAAGCATTTCTAACTCGTTCTTTTTTCATTTCTTGTACTTTTAATTCTTTAAATAATTCTACTTTTGGGTTTTCTAATTTTGTTTTTAACATTGGTAAGAAAAACTCATTAACAACTGAATCATATTCTAAAATATCACTTAATAAATGAATTATAGATTCTTCAATTTTATCTTCTTTGATATTATTTTTGCATTTCTCACAACCATAGTAATAATAAGTCGTATCATTCTTCTTTTTATAAGTTGCTTTTCCACCCATAATTCTTCCACACTTAGGACACTTTAATTTTTGTAAAAACAAGTATTCTTTAATCCTCATATAATTTCTCGAGTTCTTTTTCTTTTGCACTTGACAACTTTCCCACATTTCTTTACTAACAATTGGTTCAACTACATTTTCATAGTAGATAGGGTTATTTGTTTTCTTACCATGAATAAAATCACCTTTGTATAGTGGGTTTTCTATCATTTCTAAAATGGTATTATCTCGCCATTTTTTATTAGCAACATTTTCTTCATTGAAGATATTAGCAATTTTTTGATAACTATTTCCTTCGAAATATAATTGATACATTCTTACAATAATATCTTTAGTTAGTGGGTTAGGTACTAATTTTTTACCATCTCTTTTAAATCCTAATGGAGTTTGATTAGGTATGTTACCATTTTTAATTGCTCCAGCAAGTCCTACTTTGGTTCTTTCACTTGTCCTTTCGATTTCGTTTTGACTAACACTCATAAGAAGTCTTGATACTAACTTTCCATTGGCATTCGTGGTATTGATTTCATCATTTGCACAATAAAGGTAAGCATTATTTTCTTCTAAAAATTTCATAATATTTTCCCAATCATAAACGCTACGAGTTAATCTATCTAGTTTTAAGGTAACAATAGTATTAATCTTTTTATTTTTAATATCATCTAACATTCTATCAAATTCTGGTCTTTTATTTCCAGTTTTAGCACTGATTCCAGCGTCTTCATAATAATCATAAATTTCATAGCCTTTGTATTTACACATTGCTTCTAATCTTTCTTTTTGTTCTGGTAAACTAAAGCCTTCTCTTTTTTGGTCTTCTGTGCTCACTCGAGTATAGATGCCACAAATTTTCTTTTCTTCATTCATAAATATCACATTCCTTTCATTTTTTCTTTTAACAGCAAAAAACACAAGAGTTTTTCCCTTGTGTTAAACAAATCAATTAAAAGATTTATACATTTTGCTATACTTTATTCCTAGCATACATTATTTTAGCACTACTATTTGTACTGTCAATACCCAAAGTATGGTAGTTTTACTGGTAATAAAACTGGTAATTTGTCTGATACTTTGTCTGGTAGTTTATCTTTCCATAAACTTACTAATATCCTTAAAATTCATACCAATTTCACTACAATACCATAATATCATCTTGACTTGCTTTAAACAATAAACTAAATTGTATTTTTTTAGTAGTCGAATAGTAAACCAAATCGACTTTAAATAGTAAACTAAATTGGTTGCGAATCGTTCGCCAAAAGTACACTAAATTGTATTTATAACAAATACATTACCATATTAACAGAGCAAATATGCAATGTCTAGGCAAAAATGTTGCAAATTTCGTGCAAAAAAGATGCAAAAAGTATGCAAAATTTGTGTAATTTCTTTTTCATTGTTTAACACATAGGTAAATAGTAGAAAAGGAATTGATAGTCTTTTATTAGTTTATTGATTTAATATATTGTTCTAAATCGTTAAGTGGAATAGCATTACTTAAGTTTTCTATATAAAGAATATTTTCATAGTTAAATGCTAGAAAGGTAATACCTTTAATAATAATTCTATGGGGTTCTACATATTGCAAATTCGTGTGTTCTATCATCTTTATACTTCCACTATAAATAGTAGGAGTAGTATTACAAAAATTACAAATAAACTCAATCTTATTTTTTAGTGCTTCTTCCATTTCGATTTTTTTATTTCTTATTGTTACCATTTTAAGAATCTCCTCACTTTCTTTGAACATCAAAAAAATCAATTCCATTTCTAGAATTGATATTTATCATTAAGCTCAAAACTATAAAAGTTCGAGCAGATTCTTCTCTGGTGCTGGAAACAAGATTCGAACTTGCGACCTACGCGTTACGAGGGCGTTGCTCTACCAACTGAGCTATTCCAGCAAATATAAATCATCTTTTTTTTGATATAACTTATTATATAAAAGTTTTAGTTTCTTGTAAATTCTTTTTCATCGATTCATTAAAGAAAACACATATTTTTTTAAAATTTTTTTATACTATCCATTAGGTGATTCTATGGCTAATCTTCATAGTAGCATTCAATTTGCATTGGTAAATATTCCCGTTTTATTAAATCCCATTATAAAAAATAATGACACTTCTTTTAATCAACTTCATAAAAAATGTGGAGAACGTATTCGGTATGTCAAATATTGTCCTCATTGCAAAACAAAAATCAATGAGCAAGATATTATAAAAGGCTATTCTTACGTTGAAGATGATTATATTACTTTTAAAAAAGAAGAACTTGATTTACTAAAACCTAAAAATGAGAAAGAAATTGAAATTATTTCTTTTGTTCCGTTAGAGAGTATTGACCCTATCTATTTTGAAAAAAGTTATGATATTAATCCTGAAGGAAAAGGAAAAGCCTATTATTTATTTTGTGAAGCTTTGAAAAAATGTAAATTAGTGGCTTTAGCTAAAACGGTTATTGGAAGTAAGTTTTATTATTGTATATTAAGATTTACCGAACAAAATATTGTACTTACGACTTTATATTTTGAAGAAGAAATTCATGTTCAAAAAGATTCTAAGGATTATGAAGTCAATCAAAAAGAACTGGATTTAGCGATTAAACTTATTACGTCCTTAAAAGGAAAGTTTGAACCTAACAAATACATAGATGAATATCAAGAGAATATTAGAAAGGCTATTGAGGATAAAATGAAAGGAAAAACAATTAAAAAGACAAAAAGTAAAAGTAAAAAACAAATTAATGATTTAATGGAGGCTTTAGAAAAGAGTTTAAAGAAGAAATGAATTTATGGAAAAAGCGAAATTTTAAACCCATGCTTTTGAATACATTAGAAAAACCCTTTCGTTCGAAAGATTATATTTTTGAGTTAAAGTTTGATGGGGTTCGGGCTTTAGTTTTTGTAAGTCCAAATTCTATTAGTATTCAAAGTCGAAATGGAAGTGATTTGACTCCCCTATTTCCGGAATTGGAGCCTATAAAAGAGAGAGTTCAAAATAAAGTGATTTTTGATGGAGAAATTGTTTTATTTGAAAAGGGAAAGCCGTCGTTTAAAGCTTTACAAAAAAGATTGCATTTAAAAAATAAACAAAAAATCCATTTAGAGGCTTCTAAAAATCCAGTGGTATTTGTGGTGTTTGATATTCTTTATGAGGATAAAGATTTGACTGTGCTTCCTTTATTAGAAAGAAAGAATGTTTTAAGCCAATATCCTGATTTGGATTGTTTTATTAAATGTAAAATGGTAGATACTGATGGCATTACTTTGTTTAAATGGGTACAAAAAAAGGGTTTGGAAGGAATAGTAGCCAAATTAAAAACAGGAAAATATTTTATTAATGAGCGAACGAGTAATTTTATTAAAATTAAAAATAGTCAAGTAGATTCTTTTTATATTGGAGGCTATGAGAAGAATAAAACGGGTCTTTCTTTAGCCCTTGGAGAGTTTCGAGAAAATTTGTTTTATTTTGTAGGAAAAGTAAATCTTCATGAGAGTCACCCTTTCTATGAAAAAGTTTTAAAGTGTCGAGGTGCAAAAAATGTTTTTGTAAATTTTAAAGAAGCAATTTGTTTTATAAAGCCTAAATTGCAATGTCAAGTTCGATTTTTGGAAAGAACAAAAAATAATCGCTTACGTCACCCTATTTTAGAGGATGATTTGGGAAAGGAATGATTTTATGGCTAATTTAAAAATTTATCAACAAAAAAGAGATTTTAAGAAAACGAAAGAGCCTAAAGGAAAAATACATTTAAAAAAAGGAAAAAAGTTAAAGTTTGTGGTTCAACACCATTTGGCACGTAAAGACCACTATGATTTAAGGTTAGAATGGAACGGAGTTTATGTAAGTTTTGCGGTTCCTAAAGGGCCTTCTTTTAATCCAATGGATAAACGCTTAGCAATTCATGTGGAAGATCACCCGCTTAGTTATGGAAATTTTGAAGGAACGATTCCAAAAGGACAGTATGGTGGTGGAACGGTTATGCTTTTTGATAAAGGGTATTGGGAGCCTTTTAAGGAGACTTCTCCTGATTTTGAAAAGGGTCCTATTAAGTTTACAATAAAAGGAAAAAGATTTCGAGGGAGTTGGTCATTGGTTCGTTTTAAAGAAGAATGGTTGATTATTAAAGAGAAGGATGAGTTTGTAAGTGATATCGATTTAAATGATTTTGATACGAGTATTAAAACGGGAAGAAAAATGGATGAAATTGCAAATGGAATAAAAAAAAGAAAAGAAGAAAAGATTGAAGTAACGAGTCCAGAGAAAGTTATTTTTGAGAATGAAAAAGTTACGAAAGGAACTATTTTTTCTTATTATCAAAAGATTGCGAAAAGAATGATGCCTTTTTTAGAGAATCGGTTAATTAGTACAGTGCGTTCTCCGAATGGTATAAAGGAAGAAAAATTTTTTATGAAACATTTAAATAATCCAAGTCATGGTTTAGGAAAAAAAAGAATTAAGGGCAAAACGGATGAGAAAACGGATTACTATTATGTTAAAGAAGAAAGTGGCTTGTTATCTGAGGTGCAAATGAATAGTTATGAGTTTCATATTTGGGGTTCTTTACAAAATACCGTGAAGAAACCTGATTTGGTTGTTTTTGATTTGGATCCTGATGAGGGACTTTCTTTAAAAAAGGTACGAGAAGGTGTTAAGGATTTGAAGGCAATTTTAGATAAGTTAAAGTTGAAGGCGTATTTAAAAACGAGTGGCGGTAAAGGTTATCATGTTTATGTTCCTTTACAAATGAGTTCATGGAAAAATTGTGAAAAAATTGCAAAGGATATCGCGGATTTAATGGTTGAGACGTACCCTGATAAATATACGACTAATATGAGGAAAGATAAACGAAAGAAGAAAATTTTTATTGATTATTTTCGAAATAAGTTTGGTGCGACGAGTGTAGCCCCCTACTCTTTACGTTTAAAAGATAAAGCGACGATTTCTTGCCCTATTTATTGGAAAGAACTTGATGTGATTCCACCTGATGGGGTTACGATAAAAAATATAAAAGAACGACTTAAGAAAAAGGATCCTTGGGCTAATTTTTTTTATAGTTAAGTTATTTTTATAAAAAATTGAATTTCTTCAAATTTATAGTTGAAATCTTCTATTTTTATGGTATAATTTTAATTGTCATTTGAAGAAATGCGGATGTAGTTTAATGGTAGAGCTTCAGCCTTCCAAGCTGATAACGTGGGTTCGATTCCCATCATCCGCTCCATTTGAAAACAACTTACGAACTGTAACAAGTTCGTGAGTTTTTTATTTTATATAAAAGGCTTAAAGTTCTCTTTCTAGGAAGGAGGACTTTTTTGATGTTAGAATTTAAAACTATGGAAACATTAAAGCCAAATAACGAAATATTGGAGGCTATCAAAAATTACACTTACAAAGTTAAGAAAGGAACAGTTAAGCACTTATTACATACTAATTTACAAGTTATAGAGCCTACAGAGTATCAAATTACATATCCTACTACTCTTACTATACTAGAGTATAAAATTAACGAAATATCTAACAAGCCATTTTTTATTAAAGAACATAATCAAAAATATTCATTATCAGAAATTACACAAATTTTAAAGAAATTGAAATTTTAGACTTCACTTTTTCCGTTTTAGTGAGGAAACAGATGAGAGGACTAATTTTTTAAATTAGACTTCTTAAAAATACTTTTTAGCAAGAAAACTACCCAAAAAGTGTAAAAAATGCGTAAAATTTTAACTTTTTTCATAATTGAGGTCTGTTTTTTGGCTTCTGAGTGAGGAAACAAGTGAGGAGATGATTATTTTATGAGATGTGCAGTATATGTAAGAGTTAGTACAGATGACCAAAGAGATAATGGCTATTCTATTGATTCACAACTTCGTATGATTAACGAATATTGTGAGAAAAACGATTATAGTATTGTTGATGTTTATAATGACGCAGGGCATTCTGGAAAAGACTTAATGAGACCAGAAATGCAAAGACTACTTGCAGATATTAAATCTAAAAAGATTGATAAGTTAATTGCAATTAAAGTAGATAGACTTACCAGAAACAACTATGATGGCTTTTGGTTACTTAATTACTGTGAAGAACACGATGTTAAGATTGAGTTAATACTCGAGCCTTATGATGTATCTACTGCTAATGGTGAAATGATATTCGGTATGAATTTAGTATTTGGACAAAGAGAAAGAAAAGAAATTGGAGCAAGAACAAAAAGAGCAATGGAAGAAATGGCTTTAGAAAAAATCCACCCTAGTAAAGCGCCTTTCGGCTATGTTAGAAATAAAGATACAGGGCATTTAGAAATAGAGCCTATTGAAGCCCAAGTTGTAAAAGAAATCTTTAAATTGTGCCAAGAGGGAAACTCTACTAGGGGTATTGCTACGATTATGAAAGATAATAATGCTTATCTAAAAAATGGTAAATGGAGAGCAGATAGAGTTTATAAAATACTTACTAATTCTATTTATATCGGTATATTTGAATATGGAAAATATAAAAGAAAACAACAAGATATTTTAAGAGTGAAAGACTATTGTGAGCCGATTATTGATGAAACAACTTGGAATGCGACTAGAAATGTATTAGTAAAAAACAAACACTCAAACTATGGAGAGTTTATTCATTTATTTTCAGGATTAGTAAAATGTCCGATATGTGGCGAGATTATGGCTTCATCAGAATCTTTTAAATATCCAAATGGAAAACAAAAAGTTTATTATCATTTAAGATGTAAAAATCATAATTGCAGTGGCTATGGACTTCATTATAATACCGAGAAAATAGAAGTTAAATTAAGACGAGTTTTAGAAGAATTAACTATCTTTATGATGGGAACAAATAATGAGATTATTACCTGCAATTCTACAAAAAGTAATGATGTAAAAGAAATAGAAAAAGCCATTGAAAAGTTAAAACTTCAAGAAAAAAGATTAGTCGATTTATATTTAAGTTCTACTCTAGATGTTGAAACAATTAACCATAAAAACGAAGTTATCAAAAAAGAAATTGAGAAACTAAACAAAAAGAAAATAACTCTTGATCCAGATAATGAATCAAAAGAATATACAACAGAACTATTAAAAAAATTAGATTGTAAAAAGGAAAATGATAAACTGGTATTCAAAAATGTTAATAAGATGAACTTCACTTTTTTCTATAATTTACTATCAAGAGAAGCCAAACGAGACATGATTCATAGACTTATATCTGGGATAGAAATTACCAGAGATGATAACTATAACATTGATATTAAATATATAAAATTTACGGATGAATTTATTACGAAAAGTAGTACAGAGTTTATCAAATACTTATATATTGTTCTAAAAAATGATACTGTTGGCATTAAATATCTAAATGAAATAACAAAAGATGAATTAGAAATCAAGAAAAAAGATTATGATGTTTTGTCTATTTTAAAAATGACAAGAAATGAATATCCAAGCAAGTTTGTAGATAATTTTTTTGCTAAAGTCCATAGTCATTTTTATGTAGATGGTATAATTGGCAGTCCTTATTTTGAGGGAAATGTTTCTAAAGATTTTCTATTATTAGTACCCAAAAAAGAAGTAGTCAAAGCAACCTAAAAGTGAAAGGAGTTAGCAATGAAACAATTAACAAAAGAAAATATTTTAAAGAATCAAGTAGATACCATAGAGCAATTTAAAGTTCTTGATTATCTAAAAAAGCAATTATCTATTCTTGAATTTGATTTATATTTAATAGATAGATTTACTATTAAAGTTATAGATAAAAACAATGAACAAGGTTATTTTAAATACAATAGCAAAACGAAATCGGTAGATTTTTACGAAAAAAATATTAAAAATAAAGAAATGGAGAGATAAAAAAATGGAATTAAATTATGCAAAAGTTGGCGATTATTTATTACCAAATTTAACAATAGAAAAACAAAATAATGATAAAATTAACAAGTATGGCTATTTAAGATTACACTATCTGAAAGAAAATAATAAGCCATTTTATACAACACTTTTAATGAAAAATGAATTAACAAATCATCTTGTTTCAGTTAGTATTGAAGTAGAAAATAGATTAAATATTTTAATGGAACAATACAAAAATTCTGATGAGTTACTATCCGAAAAAAGCAAAATGGATAACCAACTTCAATGGGTGAGACTAATGAATAATTATAAAATTATGGCTGAAGAAATTATCTCAAAAGAACTAATTTATGTATGAAAATAGGACTGCAAAACAAGCAGTCCTTTAAAATTAACCTTAAAAATGTGTGAAAACAAATGCATTGTTATGTCCTAGCCAGCACTGAAAACCTACTCCCGCACGTTTTCTATTATGGGAAGTTCCCATCCCCTTTAAAAGACTATTTAATTTTTTTCAATAACACAAAGGCAGTAGTGACAGAGTTACTATTAATAGCCGAATCAGATGTTTCAATCTTTTCTTTTCTATAAAGTTTTTTATATGAATATGGAGTTAAAAGATTTTTCATTTCTTCATTTGTTTGATAATTCATATATAAAACTTTAACCCCTTTATTTTTTAAATATGGTTCATCTGCCATTTCTTCGCCTGGTCCAATTTGATATGTAAAAAGAAAGATCCCATTAACCTTTAAAATATCATAAATATCGGATAATAATTTTTTTAAATCATCTTTTGGTAAATGAAATAAAGAATAAACTGCAAATATACCATCTACCGAATTAGTATTAAAATATTTTTTTAAATTAGTCATATCATCTAAAATATATGGAAATTCACCATGTATTGCAAATGCACAATCTTTCATTTCTTTAGAGAAATCCAAGCCTATGTATTCATAATTTCTTTTATTAAAGTAAGAATATGTTCTTCCAGAGCCAGCACCCAAATCTAAAATTCTAGCATTTGGTGGTAGATATTTTTCAAATTCTTCGTAAACATCTAAGTCTTCAATAAAAGTTCCAAAATCTTTACTATATTGTTTTGCTATCAAATCATAATTCTTTTTTACACCATTTCTTTTATCAAAAGAAGTTATATTTGTTTCCATTAAATTATATCTCCTTTAGTATTTCTTCAAATTTAGTATAACCTGTTTCTGCATTTATGTGACCGCCATTTTTGATAACATATTGTTTATTTGTTAGTTTATCAGCAAATTCTTTTTCGATATCATATTTAACGTATGGATCATTATCTGAATAATAGCATATTATATCAGAACAATATTTTTTAACATCAGTAAAGTTGTCAATAAACATAGGTTCATTAACAGTATCAAAATCTGAATCAATCCCTAAATAATTATTAAATCCACATACAAATATTAATTTTTTAACTTTAATCTTATTTGTTATTAAATATTTGCATACGAATATTGGTGCAATACTATGTGCAATTATAATAGTATTTTCATTTATAGTTAATTCATTTAAAACATTAGACCAGTTTTCAAAATTTTGATTGCCAACACCAATTGGCATTTGTGGAACTACGACCTGCTTTTCTTTTTGCTCTAATTCTTTCTTTAACCAAGGAAACCAATTACCATCTTTTGAGCCAAAACTCCCATGAATTATTATATAATTTTCACTCATTTTATTTCCTCCTATTTTTAAATTTAAATATGGCAATTTCGCCATAATTAGATTTATTCATTTAACTCAAAATTTTTCTTTTCTTCTTCTACTGCTTCTATTAATTCTCGTTCCGTTGGCATATGTAATTTATATTCTGATGAAAATATCGTTTTATTATCCTCTGGTAGGGTATATTTTACGATAGTTTCATTTTTATTTGTTGATAATAATATTCCTACAGTTCTATTTTCATCATCTTGCTTTATTTCTCTATCATAATAATTAACATACATTTGCATTTGACCTATATCTTGGTGTGTCACTTTTCCTATTTTTAAATCTATTATGACAAAACACTTTAAAAGTCTGTTATAGAAAACTAAATCAGGATAGAAATGTTCTTCCTCCAAAGTTAATCTTACTTGATTCCCAACATAACTAAAACCTTTCCCAAGTTCCAATAAAAACTCTTTTAAATGTTCTATAATATTTTTTTCTAAATCAGATTCTAGATAATTTGTATTTTCTTTTATATCTAAAAACTCCAAAACAAATGGATCTTTTACTAAATCCTTACTTGTCCTTAAAATTTGTCCTTTTTCAGATAATTCTAATATTTTGTCTTTATCAGCAGATAAAGTTAATCTTTCATATAGCAATGAATCTCTTTGTCTTTGAAGTTCTCTAACACTCCATTTAGAGTTAATAGTTTCTTTAATATAAAAATTCCTTTTAGGTTCTTCTTCTATTTTTAATATTTCTAAATAATGCGACCAGCTTAATTGCGACGACACTGTTGTCGCAATTGGAAAATAGATATAAAACTTTCTCATTCTCTCTAAATTTCTTTTAGAAAAGCCTTTGCCAAATTCATTAGTTAGTCTTTGTGATAGTTTCTCTAAAACCGCATCACCATAACTTGCTCTTTCATCTCCCTGTTGAATTTCCATAATTACTTTTCCAATATTCCAATATAAATTAAGCATTTCAGTATTTACCGCACTATAAACTTTATTTCTACTACTAATTACTAGTTCTTTAATATTATCAAATATATTATTGATTTCATTATCATTTTTAACTAATTCATTGCCCATTAGTTTCCTCCAATCTTTAATTTAATCATAAGATTTCTTATGTCTAAATTATACTATATATGGCAAAAATTTGCTATACTCCCATTGAAATTTAATAACAATTCATTTATAATATTTATAGAAAGAGAACAGAGTTCGTAAATTGTATGTGATTCGCTCCATTGACGAATCTGTTCGAACTTTTCGGACATTGATATATAGAAAATCAATCGAAAGATTGGTTTTTTTGTTGTTACAAAGAAATCATCCTAAAGGAAGGATGGTGTTTATGCTTAAGTTTATTACACAAGAGATACCCTTTGAGAAGTCTTTAAAGCAAAGATTAGAGTTTATCTGTCAGTTTTGCAAAACTAAACCTGTATTTATTAATGGTAATATTAGAAAGATTGATAAAACTAATCTCTCTTACATTGAACCACACAGAATAATTATTAAAGGTATTACATTTCTTGTATTTAATTACTCTACTGATATTTATATTGGAATCTAACAAATAAAATCCAAATATCAGAGTTAGAAGATTACTTAAACACTATTAACTAGACTTTCACAGGATGGACATTTTAAGACAAAAGTTGTATAATTAATATAGTAGATAGAGAGTTATCCCATAGTCTTACAATGTATTTTGAGAAGTGAAAGTATTATATTTAGTAGTACCTTCACTTCTCTTTTTTTGAAAATTAAAGAAAAGGAGATGAATTTGTATTGAATGAAAAAGAAGTAATTTGTGGATTGTACCCTCGTGTAAGTACAGAAGATCAAGTTCGTGAAGGATTTAGTCTTGATGAACAAGAAGAAAGTCTTAGAAAATTATGTGAGTACAAAGGTTATAAGATTTATAAGGTTTATCGTGAAGAAGGTGTTTCAGCCAAAAATATGAAACGACCTAAATTTCAAGAAATGATTCAAGATATGAAAGATGGTAAGATAAACAAAATTGTTGTTTATAAACTTGATAGACTTACTCGCTCGATTCAAGATTTAGAAACTATTTGTAAATTATTAGAAGAGACTCATTGTAGTTTGGAAAGTAAATGTGAAGAGTTAAATACTGAAACTTCAACAGGTGTATTCTTTATGAGAATGACTACTATACTTGCTCAACTGGAAATTGAAAGGACATCAGAAAGAACTAAATTTGGACTAGCAGGAGCTATTAAAAAAGGACAGCTTCCCTGTATCAAATGGCACCAACTCATTTTTGGTGTTATCACTATTGCTATTTCTTGGATTATTAGATAACTCAAATTTATATTCTTTGCCTGTTTTTAGAACAAATCTAGCTACTCTAGGTAGTTTATTACCATCTTCATCATAATCTCCTACAATGATACATTCAATCATATTTTGAAAAGCTTCACGATTGAATTTTTTTAATTCTTTAAAATTATCAAAATATTTATCAATTTCTTTTAACTGTTTAGATAACCCTTTATTTTCAGCTAATAACATTTCATAATGACTAATTTTAGTTTTAACTGTATTAAGTTCTTCTAAAAGTTCTTTTTCTTTTTGAATAAATAATGCCTTTCTATCAATATCATCATCAAGTTCCATATCAATAATTTTTGATAATCTTTTTTCAATCGTTTCTTTTTCAGTAA
This sequence comes from uncultured Bacilli bacterium, assembly GCA_910583945.1. Classification (GTDB taxonomy): domain Bacteria; phylum Bacillota_I; class Bacilli_A; order RF39; family UBA660; genus MGBC108787. Next base: position 9,468 of record CAJTYF010000025.1, on the reverse strand, counting down.
GTAAACTATTTAATTTATCTTGATAATCATCATCATTTACAACATCTTTAATTGCCTTTAATAAAGCTTCTTTTGTCTTGTGCTTGTTTTTAATGATATTGTTATAAATCATAACAAAGGTTTCTTCTAATTTTGTTTCACTAATACCTACTGAATCAAGACAATCTTCTGCAAACATTCTTTTTCTATAACAAGTCCAATAAACATTATAGTTAGGATGAGTCTTAGATTTTGAACTTTTTCTCCTCGTAAAATTTGTTCCACAAAAAGCACATTTAATTTTGCCACTAAAGGCATATTTATTAGTTAATCTGCTTGAATAACCTTGTTTGTTTATTGTATGAACTTCTTTTCTTTTATTGGCTATTTCTTGTGCTTTATCCCATACTTCTCGTGAAATAATAGGGGTATGATGATCTTTAACATAGTATTTTTCTTTTTCTCCACGATTGATAACAGTTTTATGGGTAATAGGACTTACTGTATAAGATTTATTTTGAATTAAATCTCCAACATATTTTTCTTGATGAATAATACCCATAATAGAACTTTCAGACCATCTTTTGTTACCTTTATAAGTAGGAATGTTTAATTCTTCTAATTTTCTTATAATTCTTCTACTACCTAAACCATCTATATACCAATTAAAAATCATTCTAACAACTTCTGCTTGTTCTTCGTTAATATCTAATTGTTTTGTTTCTTTATTCCAATCATAACCATAACAATCAGGACTTCCAACATATTCTCCTCGTTTCATCATAGCTTTTAAACCTAATTTAACATTTTGAGAAGTAGATTCACTTTCAGCTTGAGCAAAAGCACTATAAAGAGTTAAAAACATTTCACTATCTAAATCTATTGTATGAATATTTTCTTTTTCAAAATAGACATCAACTTTCTTATCTCGTAATTCTCTACAATACTTTAACGTATCTAAAGTATTTCTAGCAAACCTTGAAATAGACTTGGCTAAAATAATGTCTATTTTGCCATTTAAGGCATCATCTATCATTCGTTGGAACTCAGTTCTATTTTTAACTTGTGTTCCACTAATACCCTCATCAGCATATATTCCTACAAATTCCCAATCAGGATTAGATTTAATCTTTTCAGTATAATATTTTATTTGTGAATTATAACTTGTAATTTGTTCTTCATCATCTGTACTTACTCGACCATAAGCACAAACTCTTTTTTTCTTATTTGCAATAGTAATATTATTATTTTTTTCTTTGAGATTAGCAGCTATAATCTCAACTTGTGCCATTTATACCTCACTTTCCTTGTTTTAATTTCATTTTGAACTACTGCTTCGTTCTACAAACATTATATCTTATTTTAAAATTTATTTACATGATATTTTAATAAAAACATTTAATTTTTTCTTTTAGTATATAAAACTGTTTTTCAGTTATTAAGTTTAAATTTAATAAATCAAAAATGATTGATAGGTTAATAGATTCATCAATAATATTATCAATTTCTATTTGATTTAAATTTTTTGTATCTTTTTCTTCAATGACTTTATACAATAAGCATTCTCCTTTCTTCTTAAGTTTTTAATTCTATTTTTTTCATAACTAATCTCAAATTCCTTTCTATTATTTTTGCAAATAGTTTATTTAAAATCTTTTAATAATTCTTCCATTTCAGCAAGTTCCTTATTTGTTGGTGGAATAGACTCACATCTTTTGCTATTCCATACCATTACACCATCTGGATCATATCTAATATGTGGGGAACTTCTTTTCTTAATAATATCATTTGAATTATTAGATATATCAGTTACTGTAATGAAACTTTGTATCTTTTTATTTTGGTCTATATATGAATTTAGATAACCTTTAACAAATACTTTATTACCTTTAATAAAATAATCTTGATAGCTATTAAATAATTCTCTTGAAATATTTAAACTAACATAGACTTTTTTATCTTCATTTAAGGCATATTTGTTAGTCGTTAATCCAAATTTAATATATTTACTATCTGTATCAGTAATAACATTAATTATTCCTGATATTAAAACTTCATTATAATTTATATCATCCATTTATCAATTCCTTTCATTTAATTTTTTTAAGTCTTTAAATTATTTAAATATAATTAAAATATTATCTATTATACTTATTTATTATTCTTATATATTTTAGTAGAAGTATCGTTCTATGGGGTATAGTAGTATTCTTCCATAGGGTATAGCAAAACTGTTCTATACACCACTCGTTAGATAGATGTTTCTTTGATAGTTAATTGTTTCAACTCTTATATAATTTGCTTTTTTTAAATTGCTGATAGATTTTGATATTGTCCTTTTTGATAGATTTACTTTTTTAGATATATAATCATTACTTGCATAACAATAACCTAGATTATTTGATAATGCTTTAATGATTCCATATACAAGTTTATCTGTTGAATTGATAGAATTACTTTTAACTATGGAATCATCTAACACAATGCATCCCATAGCTTTATAATCCTATTTCATAATCGTGTTCTTTTTGTTTTAATTCATCTTGATAAGATACTTCTTTAGTAGAAGAATCATAGTTAAAATATAAGTGTTTATCTTCTTTATCAATTACTTTAATATTATCTCGGTCAACAAGATAGATTTTAAATTCATCTATATTTAGATTTTTCTTTAAATAATCTAAAATATGATATTGTGAGATAGTATCAACTCTGTTTTTTAAAATATCTTCTTTATTTAATAATCTCAATTGGCATTCTCCTTTCTCTTAAAAATTTAAACAACAAAAAAACTTGTATCATCTACAAGCAATTACTTCAAAAAAGGCATTACGAAACATGGAACTTTATTTTAAATCCTTATCCCTCGGATTATATATTTGAAATAACACATAGTATTTTCTAAACCCCTTTAATTCTTTTTTACTTCGTTCTTTGAATTATGTCTTATTTCAAACTAGATTCATTCTATTGCTAGAATAGGTACTAACATAAGCCTTTCATCTTACTGTACCTTACTTAACTACGTTCCTATAAACATTTTAGCTAAGTGTTATTGTGTACATTCCTGTTGCATACTCTTGATATACTAGATATTTTAATTGTTCTAATATATCTAAACTTTTTTTCAAACCTTTATTTTTTATTTTAATGGTCTGTTGTAATTCTCCTATATTTATATCAGTAATGATTCTATCAAATCCTTTTTGATAAATATATGAGTAAATATACTTGGTTTCTTTTGGAATTCTTTTATCTTTCCAAATATTCTGTGGTACTTCTAGATGTTTAATCTTCATTCATAGATTTCCTCCTTTCTTTTAAATGATTAACATTTTAAAATAATGTGTTAAATTTAATTAACAAAATTAATATACATAATAATTACTATCTTGTCAATACTTTTTGAAACAAATACATCTAAAATGTTGATTTTATTTAACATATATGCTATTATTAGTGCAAGAGGTGTTCATTATGCAAGAAAAAAAGATTGGTGAAATCATTGCTGAAGCTAGAGAAAAATCAAATCTTTCACAAAGACAACTTGCTAAAATTGCTAATATAAGTAATGCGCAGTTATCTAAAATAGAATCAGGGGAAATAGAAACTCCAAACCCTAAAATGCTTAGAAAGATAAGTCAGCATATCAATGTAAATTATAATGAAATGATGTATAAAATAGGATTAGGTATGGAAGTTAGTCCTTTAAATCCATTTATTAAAGATTATTATGATAAAATGACTTTAGATGAATTAAATGAAGCTGAAATCAATGTTTTAGGTAGTATTACTAATTTAAAGCAATTAGTTAAGTCGTGTGAAGAAAATTTAAATAAAGACATAACCCAAAGTGAAAAAGAATTACTGCTACATACAATAGAAGATACAAATTATCAAATAACAACTTCAAATGAAATTGTAAATTTAATACAAAGTTTAAAAGTAAAGGAGAGAAATAAGAATGCAAAAAAATAAAACTTTAATAAGAAATATTGGAATTGTATTATTAAATATTTTTATGGTAGTAAGTCTAGTATTAGTCTTAATGCTAAAAAATGATTATGGCTATAGATTATATTGGGTTATTACACCATTTTTAATGGTATTAGTATTATTAGTAATCAAAAAATGGAATGCAAGAGGATTAAATGTTGATACAGAAGAATCCAAAGTAATTCAAAGATCCTTTGATGATACGACAACTTTATCAACTGTATTCTTTGGTATTATTTATCTAGTTATTCAAGGTGTAGAGTGTATTAAAAAAGATATAATAAATAATCCTTATATTATAGTTGGATTCTTTATTGTAATGATTATCTATGAAGCATTTACTTACTTGTCAATATATGTAGCTAAAAGAGATACTGCAAGATTATTGGAAAAGAAATACAACCATAAAAGAAAATAACCTTTTTGCTTTTCGTAAGATTAGCAATTAGGTTATTTGAATAAGAAAAAAGCTATCACGTTTTGTCAGCTATGCTGATGAAAGTGGTAGTCTTTTTTTGCTTTTTATGAAGTCGAAAGACAAATAAAAAGGCAACAATATTACATTATGAAATTTTGTAATATGTTGCTTAATTGGGTTTCCAAAGGATCACCTTTGGCACACGAAATCTAAGTTGGCTCTGCCGACTTAGTAGTGTGTTACCTACTTGTCATAAAGTAGGTTTTAAACAGAAATCCATTAGTTACGAAGTTTCTTTTGGATTTCTACTTTTTATTCAAAATAATTTCTTCTTGAATTATCTCTTATAAAAGGTTCATTTACTGTTTTTTGAATCAAATCCTTATAGGCATATGGCTTACGATATGCATCTCCAAGTGATTCTCTATTTCTATAATCTCTTATTTCATCCATATTAAAATCTACAACCTTTATCTGCTCTATATCATCCATTATTAAAATTTCACTATCTACATCATTCATATTTATATCTCTAACAATAGGACTAAATGCTGACGAGTGACCTCCATAGTTAGCATAATTTACAGTAACTATACCAATCATATTTTCATAAGCTCTTACTTTTAGTTGTTCCAATCTAATTTTTGTCATTCTACAGGCATTTGGAACTAATACTATTTCTGCACCTTTTAACATTAATATTCTTGCACTTTCTGGAAAATCTCTATCATAACAAATCATAGTACCCAATTTAATTGTGCCATTTTTATAATTTAAATCACAGACTTTAAACTCCTTTCCAGGTTCCATAAATGCTTCCATTTTACAATCAACTGTATGGACTTTAGAGTATTTTAAAACTGTATTACCAAATCTATCAATAATAAGTAAAGAATTTTTAGGCAAATAATTATTCTTTTCAAAAAATGTAATCACAATAGCCATATCTAAATCTTTTGCTAATTCTTTAAACGTATTAATGTAATTGCTATTTTCATCAATAGCTCTATTTTTCCAAGTCCTCAATCTTTCTTGCGAAATATTTATATGTTTAGTTAAATATCCCTCAAATAACATTTCATATCCATTATTCCAAGTTTCAGGAAATACTGCTATATCAGCGTTCATTTCCTTTGCTTTTTTACAATATTTTATTCCCTTATTTATTGCATCTTGCTCGTTATTTGTCCAATTTAATTGTAATAGAGCAACTTTAAATATATTTGCCATGTTACACCTCATTTTTAATATTATTAAGTATATTCATAACTTCATTATATACTTCATTACTATTTTTGGTAGTTCTACTGCTTTGATATGGTTTAACAAAGTTTTCTATTTCACTTAATACAAAATCTATATTATCTTTATTAACTTTATCTTCAATTATTTTTAAACTTGTGTTTCTATAACCTCTGATAGCAACACCTGCTAATGATTTATAATAAGATTTTTCGGGTAGTTCTGATTTTAAATAAAAGTTCATAGCAAGTTCATCAGTCATAGGTCTAGGATTTGCTAATATTATTTTATTACTTCTAAATACTCCATGTGGTGCTGATTCACTAGGGCAATCTATTATTTCGGCATCATCTGGTATTATCACATCATATATAGTATCTCCACGAACTAACCATCTTAATATCTTATCTTCAGTAGAAAAATTGAATCCTCCCATTTCTTTCGGCTCAAAACTATTAGGATTCCAAATATTTGCTATGTTTATTTCATTAATTTTATATTCAAAATTAACACCTTTATTTCCAAACATTACTTTTAAATATTTACTCATAAATTAAATTTCCTCTTTCTTTTTGTTTTCTATGTTAAACAAAATCAGTTTAAAATTGCAATATAATTATAACAAATTTAGAAACATTTTGATATATCTTGCTATAAACTTATTTCAAAATCATCTTTATCTTTTTCATTATGAGATTTCTTACTAGTTTTAAAATAATTAGGAACATCTGCATAATCAAATAATTCATCTTCCTTTGTTGTACCCTTAGAAATATCTTTAACATCATACATATCAAAATCTTGATTATCATAATAATCCTTTATTTCACTCGTAGTGGCTTCTTTTGTAGGTTCATTACCAATCTGTAGTAATTCCCTAAAAAAGTGTTTAATTGCCTTTAAAATAGCTTTAATATAAGATTTTAAGTTATTATTTTCTTCTGTAAGGTTATGATTTCTAGTTTTTAATGATTTAATTTCTCTTTGCATATTTTGATTTTCTTTTTCTAGCAATTGATGACTTTTAGTGTAAGTATCAACTTCATTAAATAGGGATTCTAGTTTAGGTTGAAATTCTATTGCTTTTTTAGTTTCTTTTATAACATTTTGCATACTATCAAAAGTATCTTTTTTAACTTTTACATAATCCTTATCAATAATCGTATTTTTGGTGGTTTTCATTTTTTCTTCAAAATCATTCATTGCATTATCTAATCTTTTATTGATAGTTTCAACTTTGTTTTCATAATATCTAGTTGTTTTCTTAAATTCTCGTACTTTTTGATGTTTAGAATTACTGCCTTTAATACCTCGTTCTAGATTATAGCCTTTTTCTCTTAATCTAACATTATAAATATCTTGTAATTGTGATAAGTGTAATTTGTCTTTAATATACTGTTTTTTAGAAATAGTATATCTTTCTGTATTTGTTCTTTTATCTAACTTTTTAACTAGAGGTACAACAACACAATGAATATGTGGTGTTGCCTCATCTAAATGCAAAGTTGAGTGCAATATCTGTTCTTTTGTATAACCTAAATCATTATAAACAAAATCCATACAAGTATTTGCCCATTCTAAAATAAAATCTTTGTTCTTATCTTTAAAAAATTTATTTGTAGCTGTAAATAGTAATTCATCAGCAACGACACTTTTAGATTTATTTAACATTTCACTATAACTTCTTTTTCTATCATCACGTTCATTTTTTTGCTTTTCTTCGTGTTGTTTTCTATATTCTTTTGTAAGATTATGAAATCCTTTCACATATTTTTCTTTTAAAGGTACTAGTTCTATATTATTTTTAGTTAATTCTAATTTAATATTAGGATTGCTTTTATAAGCTCTTTTTTCACGTTTATTATGAGAACCTATCTGTGCTAAATCATTTAAAGTCATAATGGGTTCACTTCTAAATATTCCATAATTCATTTATCATTCCTCACTTTCTCTTTTTATAAGCAAAAAAAAGATATGCTTTTTGATTGCATACCTTAAACTGCTAATTTCAATTTAAATAATAATATTTTGATATATAGTTTTATATTAGTATCTACTTTTAGAACGAAACAGAATAACTTATTTTAAAGCTGATACATATATTTCAAAACCAATATCATTTTCGTTATATAACTTTGAATTTAAGTTAATTATCTTATTGTTTATCATACCTTTATAGTGTATTAAATCTACGATATTTCTAGTTGGTGCTATTATGTACGTGGTAGACATTTACCATATAGGGCTTGTTTAGGTTATAAACATGAAAACAAAATGCTAGTTCCTAATCCATTAACAAAGGATATTGTTGTTAGAATATTTGAACTTTATCATAGTGGTATGTCCTATCAAAAGATTAGTAATCTATTCAATAAGGAAAAAGTTCTAGGAAAAGAAAATTGGTGTGATTCTACCATTACTACTATTTTACAAAATGAGGTTTATAAAGGTGATTTTGTGCATGGCAAAAGGACAAAGAATCCTATTTACTATAAAGATGTTGTTGAGCCAATTGTATCTCGTGAACTATGGGAAGAATGTCAGGTACAAAAGAAGAAAAACTCTCGTAGTTATATTAGAAATTTAACTTACTTATTTTTACAAAAATTGAAATGTCCTCATTGTAATAGAATTATGGGTGGTAAAGCAACGAAAAAGAAAAATGGCAATGTATATTACTACTATTATTGTACTGATTGTAAGTGCAACATTAAGGAAGAAACAATTGAAAATTATATAAAAAACTTCATTGATGATATTGTAGAATACGATTCAGTTGTTAATCAATTTTTCTTACCTATGATTAAACAAAAAGTTGAAAATCCTGTGGAACAATTAGAAAAAGAAATCAAAGAATTAAAAGTAAAAGATGAAAGATTAAAACAAGCATATCTCGAAGGTGTCTTTCTTTTAGAAGATTATAAAAAAGAGAAAAAGAATATTGATAAAACAATTGAGAACTTAGAGAATAAAATTGTAGATACTGAAGTAAGTGATGAACTACGATTTACTTCTGAGGATATTTTATTAAAAAGAGATATTGATTTTATCAATAAAATTAAATGTCCCGACAAGTATCAAGACTTTAATAAGTTTTGGAAGAATTATACACGAGAAGAAAAAGCAAATTTAATAATGAGATATGTTGATGAAATAGAACTTTCCAAAGAAAAAAATAAATATGAAGTCAAGTATGTTAAATTTAGAGAATCTGTATGCAAACCAATGACTGAATTAGAAAATCAAGGTTATTTGGATAAGAAAGTTCAAATGTTTGGAAACTTTGCAGGTTATATGAGATTTAGTGAATATCTTCCTATCGAAAAAGTTGGAGAACACATTATGAGATTAAGACAATTTTATGATGTAAGATTTTATGAAGCTGAGTATTATGTTCAAGATCAAGTATTCAAATTTGAATTAGATGAAAACAAAGCAGATATAGTTAGAGTATTTCCTATGAAAGATTATAAAAAGATAGATTCTCAAAATAAAAAAGATATTCATAATTATGGAGTTTTATATGTTAATAAAAATAATGAACTTTATAAAGCAAGTGAAGATGTTGTTTTTAAATATATACCTGATATATGTGATAGCGTTACTTTTTCAAAAGAACCTATCACTATTGATGTAAAACCTATTACCTATGAAGAATTATACGATAATGAAGAAACTATTGTCGAAGCGTAGTTTCTTCTACCTTATAAAATTAACGAAAGTTAATTTCGGATTCTAAGGCGAGCCTTAGCCCCCGTATTTTGTTAGTATGACAAAATTGTACTGAACCCCAAAAGTTGGACAGATATTTTATATTACTGGTTCAAGGATCG
>CAJTYF010000024.1 GCA_910583945.1 uncultured Bacilli bacterium | reverse complement strand
GTTTCACTAATTTTTATAGATTTTCTTCTTCATTTTTATTTACTCTTTTTTTCTGAAAAAGAAGCCCTAAAGTTCTCCCAATCCTATTAAAATTTCTTTTATATACGCTTCTTCCCATATCTCTATCTTTAGTTCTTTAGCTTTTTCATATTTACTACCAGGATTCTCACCAACAATTACAACATCTGTTTTTTTACTCACTGAGGTACTAGTAACACCACCATAAGAATCAATAATTTCACTTAATCGGTCTCGATCAATAAAAGATAAAGCACCCGTTAAAACAAATTTTCTACCAGTAATAAGTTCGTTCTCTTTAGATGACTCTCCTAAATATTTCATATTTAAACCTAATTCTTTTAAATCATGAATCAATTGTAAATGATCAACATCTTGAAAATAATCAAACAAATTAGATGCCAAAATAGCACCGATATCCTTAATATTTTTATAATCTTCAAAAGAAGCACTGATCATATTATCAATATTTTGAAATTTTTTAACTAGCATTAGTGCTGTTTTATCTCCGATACCGCCAATGCCTAATCCAAAAATAAGCCGTTCCAAACTATTGTGTTTGCTATCTTCTATTGCTGAAAGTAAATTATCAACACTCTTTGTTCCATAACCTTCTAATTCAATTAAATCCTTTTTATGTTCATCCAAATGATAAATATCAGTAATCGTTTTAACAAAACCCAAATTAAAAAAGTCTTCCATAATCTCAATTCCAAGTCCATCTATATTCATAGCTTTACGACTACAAAAATGAATAAGTCCCTCTATTTTTCTGGCTGGACAACTTCGATTCATACAATAATGGTCCACTTGATCTTTCTTTTTTTCTAAAACACTTCCACAAATTGGACAAGTACAAATCATAACAAAATTCTCTTCGTCACCCACTCTTCGATTTTTCTTTGCTTCCACCACTTCTGGAATAACATCTCCCGCTTTTCGAATAGAAACAATATCTCCAATTTTTAATTCTTTAGATAAAACATAATCCTCATTATGTAAAGTAGCTCTTTTAACCGTAGAACCCATAACAATAACAGGTTCTAAAACCGCATTAGGAGTAATTCTTCCTGTTCTTCCAACTGTAAATTCGATACCTAATAATTTAGTTAAAACTTCTTCAGCTGGAAATTTATAAGCGACCGCCCACTTTGGATACTTTGAAGTAAATCCAAGTTCTTTTTGGGCTTTCAGAGCATTAACTTTGATAACCACTCCATCGATTTCATAAGGAAGCTCGCTTCTTTTCGATGCAATCTCTTCAATATAACTTTCAATTTCATGAATACCATAAACCACACGATTAGCATGAGTATTCACCTTAAGACCTAAATCACTCATAAATTTTAAAGCCTCTTCATGTGTTTTAAGTCCGTAATCTTCAGGATTAGGTAAATGATAAATCCAGGTATTAAGTTTTCTTTCAGCCGCAACTTTACTATCTAATTGTCTTATAGATCCCGCTGCTGCATTCCGTACATTTTGAAGAAGAGGTAATTTTTCTTGTTTTCGTTTTTCATTAATTTCTTCTAAAACTTTTTTTTCCATATAAATTTCGCCACGAACTTCAATATCAATAGGCTTCTTCAAAACAAGTGGCACACTTTTTATTGTTTTTACATTGTGCGTAATATCTTCTCCAACCACACCATCTCCTCGTGTCGCCGCATAAACAAGTTGTCCTTTTTCATAATGCAAAGACACACTAAGTCCATCTATCTTATATTCACAAACGTATATAGGCTCTACATTTTCTTTTAAAACTCTTTTATTAAAATCCTCTATTTCTTCTAAACTAAAAACATCTGGTAAAGAAAGCATCGGTATTTTATGTTTAACCTTCTTAAAACGATCGATCACTTCTCCTCCAACTTTTTTAGTCGGAGAATTAGGACTATCGAACTCAGGATTTTCAAGTTCCAAAACTTCTAACTCTCTTAAATATTTATCAAATTCTTGATCCGTTAATTTAGATTGAGCCAAAACATAATAATCATAATTTGCTTCGTTCAATAAAGTTCTCAAAAATTCAATTCTTTCTTTTACAGTTTCTTTTTTCATAAAGGTCCCTCTCCCTTTCGTCAATAATTTTGTTGATTCTTTTTCTAACTAAACTTAAATTAACAATTTTATCTTCTACAAAATCTTCTATAGGTATATTTTCATTCTTAAGTTTCTTTTCTAAATGCACTAACGCTTCTTTAATCGAATGCCCTTTAGAAGAGGCAAAAATAAATTCTTGAAACGATTCTTTATAACCCCCTCCCCGTTGTTGAAAACAAAGATTAGCTTGAAAATAACCATTTTGAAAAAAGAGAATTAAATAATAATTGGATTGTAATTTTCTTCGTAGAGTTAAAATATTTTCAAGTAAATCATAAGAAAGTACGGTTTCTTCTTTTAAAAGATACCCTTTATCCTCTTTAACGAGCCAAGCAATTTCTTTACCACTTTCTAAAATTTGAATTCTTCCATTTGATTGACTATGAAAAAAAACTTGTTCATCCAACTGTTTAAAAGTATTGAAAACCCTTCGCATAAAAATTACCTCCACAAATGTTTAGGATATTTATTATGTTTTTTCAAATTTTGAAGTTTAGTTTTAACTATTTCTAAATCACTCTGATAAGTCATACCAAGCCATATACTTTCACTGGGTAAATTTAGAATTTTAATTTTATCCTTTTTTATATTTTCCATCAAACATTCTGGAAGTAAAGCTTCACGCGTTAATAACGTTTCTTGATCTTGTTTAAAAAAAGAAAGCCAATAATCTTCAAGAATTGAAAAAACATCAGGTTGAAAAGCAAAAAGGTTCATTGAAACAGGCGTTTCTTTTTGAATATCAAAGGGTGTCTCTCCATTTAAAGGTGTCGCTATAAGTTTATCTTTATCCCAATCAATTTTGCTTTCAATGATAGAATGAACAAATTCTCCTGAAAGTTCTAACACACCTCTTTTTACACTACCATAACTACTTTGAGTAACCCCAAACTGATAAGAAAGACAAGCATAGTAATAAGGTGTCCTATTATTATCTAGAAACTCACTCGCTTTTTGAAAGGCCTTTTCTCCATAAAAATCATCCGCATTAATCACAATAAAAGGTTCTTTAACATAATTTTTTGCACAAAGCAAAGCTTGCACGGTTCCCCAAGGTTTTTCACGCATGATTTTAAAGTTAGTTAGAGGAACATCTTCGACTCTTTGAAAAGCATACTCTACTTTTATTTTATCCGCTATTCGCATTTCTATACTATCTTTAAATAACTTCAAATACTCTTCTTTAATAATAAAAACAACTTTAGTAAATCCCTTTTTTATTGCATCAAAAATAGAATAATCTATGATAAATTGTTCCTCAGAATCCACTGGAACAATTTGTTTTAAGCCTCCAAAACGACTTCCAACACCAGCAGCCATAACAACCAAAGTTTTTTCCATAAAGTCTTCCTTTCTATAATTTCTTTATACTTTTATGATTTTTCATTAATTTTTTAATTCCAACATTATTATTAAAAGCGACAGTAATCAATAATTTATCCACGCCTACAACAACACCACGTCCATAAGTTTCATGAAGAACCACATCTCCACTTTTATAGCCAATATCTTCTGAAGAATACATTTTATTTTTATTAAAACTCGTAGAAGAAGAGCAATTTCTACATTTATCTTCTACCTCTAGTAAATCACTATCAATTTCCTCAATAAAACGACTAGGTAAATTTAAACTTTCTTTACCATAAAGCATTCTTCTTTTCGCATTCGTAACGTATAACAATTCTTTTGCTCTGGTAATGCCCACATACATAAGTCTTCTCTCTTCTTCAAGCCCATCCGCTTCCATAAGGGAATTGGCATGGGGAAAAATACCTTCTTCCATACCAATTAGAAAAACAACTCTAAATTCTAACCCTTTAGCACTATGAATCGTCATAAGTGTCACCGCATCATCACTTTCTTTATGTTCAGACATATCAGCAATCAAACTAATTTCTTCTAAAAAATCATTTAAATTAACGCTTCCTGTTCGTTCTTCAAATGAAGCAGTAATACTTTTAAATTCAGTTAAGTTGTCAATTCGAAGTTCAGATTCTAAACTTTTTTCATCCTCTAATTCTTTTAACATCCCAGATTTTTCCAAAACAACGTCAATAAGTTCTGTTAAAGATAAAGATTCACTATCTTTGATTAACTCTAAAATTAAATTTTTAAAATCCAACTCTCTTCCTTTATTTATGGCATCAAACATTGACACTCCAAGGGCATTGGCCTCCAATTCAATTTTTTCAACACTTGTTGGACCAATTTTTCTTTTAGGGACATTAATCACTCTTCTTAAGCTAATTTCATCGTTTGTATTTGCAATAAGCCTTAAATAACTGATTAAATCCTTAATTTCTTTTCTCTGATAGAAATAATAACTTCCAACAACACGATAAGGCATATTATTTTTTATAAACATCTCTTCAACAACACGTGCTTGACCATTAGTTCGATAAAAAATAGCAATTTCTTTAAAAGACACACCTTCATCGATTAATTTTCTTATCTCCTCTATACATAAGTTAACCTCATGTTTTTCATCATTGCTTTTTAAATATTTAACTTTCGTACCTAATCCCAGATTACTGTACAGTTCCATATCTTTTCTTTCTTTATTATTTTTAATCACTGAATTAGCTGCATCTAAAATCATTTTTGTACTTCTATAATTTTGTTCTAAAGTAATGACTTCAGTATTAGGATAATCTTTTTCAAAATTTAGAATATTTTTATAATTAGCACCTCTAAAAGCATAAATAGCTTGATTGGCATCTCCTACAACAAATAAGTTTTTATATTTCTCACTTAACAATTTAGAAAGTTTATACTGAACTTCATTCGTATCTTGATATTCATCAATCAAAATATAAGGATACTTTTCTTGATAATGATTTAAAACTTCTGGATTTTTTAAAAACAATTCTACTGGCAAAGATAATAAATCATCAAAATCCACAGAATTATTTTTCTTAAGAACTTTAATATACTCTTTGTAAACTTCATAAGCAATTTTCTCAGGTTCACTATTAAAATACGCTTCAATCTCTACAGTACTCATCATTTCGTTTTTTATAAAACTAATACGATTTCGAATATAAGAAGGTGCACATTCCTCTTTAGAAATATTCAAATCTTTCATAATTTTCTTGATAACACTTATAACATCATCACTATCTAAAATAGAAAAATTAGCTTCCAATCCTAAATAATGATAATTCTCTCTTAAAATTCTTAAACCTAAAGAATGAAAAGTTCCAACAAAACACTGATTATCGGGAGATAAAGAAAAAAGTCGTTCTTTCATTTCCTTAGCCGCTTTATTCGTAAAAGTAATCGCTAAAATTTTATAAGAAGGAATGCCCTCTTGAATAAGATAAGCAATTCGGGTAGTTAACACTTTTGTTTTCCCACTCCCAGCCCCAGCAAGAACCAAACATGGTCCCTCTTTATGCTCTATCGCTCTTTTTTGCTCTTCATTTAATACACTTATATCCATAATTTGAACCACCCTTATCTACCATCTTAGTATAACATTGATAAGCAAAAAAAAGAAGCTTTCAACTTCTAAATTTTTATAAAAATTCTACAATATCAATATTATCGTTAATTTTATCAATTAAGTCTTTTGGATCGTACTTATTAAAAATATTTAAAAAATTACTATTATCCATTAAAAACATATCATAAAATTTCAAGAAAAGCTCTTTATAATTTTTGATTCCCATCTCTTTTAATGCATCCAAATTTTTAGAAACCAATCGATAAGAATTAAAGAGTTGTTCTACCAGCATTGGAGGAACATTAGCACAAAATTCTTCTATTTCTTCATTACTAAAATCATAATTTAATAAATAACTCATTACTTTTCCTCCTTGGTTAAAATAGTCTCAATAATACTTTCAATTTCAGAAACAGATAAAGGAGATTTATAAAATAGAACTAACAATAAAGCATCATGATAATTAACAGGTAAATTTAGATTAATAATAGTGCTAATGGTCTGTTTAACTTCACTAAAAGAATTAACTTCTTTATCATTAATAACGACTTTCCATCCATCTTCTACTGGTAATAAATATTCTTCTCCAATTAAGTTTTCAACTTTTTGAAGTTCTAAAGCAACATTCATATCCTCATCTTCAAAACCATCTTTATTCATGAGACGATCTAACATTTCTTCATTTTTTAGATATTTTCTTATACATGCATTAACATCATTTTTAGGTGTAGACACAGGTTTCCCTTCATTTGCAGAGGTGTAAAATAAAAGATTTAAATCATAACCATCAGTGGTTTTATAACGAACACCTTTTTTTTGATAAATTTTCATTTGTTCTAAAACAAAATTAATATTTCTAGCTTCGGCTATCATTTCAGGATAATTTCTTAAAAATTCTAATTCCCCTAAAGTAGAAAAATCTTTAATAATTTTTTTAATTTCTTGAATAGGTACTGCAAAGAGTCTTAAAGCATAAATACCATTACTTTTTTGTAAAGGAATCAATGCTCCTGAAAGAATTTCTACAATTTCATTAAATTTTTTCTCATCATTTAATAATAACAAACTGATTCCAAATTTATTAAAACAATCGGAAAACAACTGTAAACCTTCTTCAGTATTCGAAACCATGTTAACACTTTCAAGTTTTTTTATAATTGATTTTATATTCATTATATACACCTCATTAATAGGCCATTAAAGGTACATTTTTTGGATCCATACCATTATTTTTTATATCATTGATAGCATCAACGAGTTCTTCTTTAGAATACTTTTCTAATAAAGCTGGATTTAAATAAATATCCGTTGCTTCTTTGCCAACATCCAATAACACTTTAAATTTTGCTTCAAGTTCAGAGTCAACCATCAAACTAGCGTGTTTTAGAAATAAATCAGGATGTATGCCTATTTTATTAACATAAGCAATATTTTCTTCAATAAGCTCTGGTTCAAAATGTTCCATTAAATAATCTAAATCTTTTCCAGAAAAATCTAAATAATCCAAACCATTTTGTTGTAAGAGTTCTAAAACTGCTTCTTTTGAATGATCAATTTCTTCTTCATAATCAGTTTCTTCTTCAACATCATACGAAATTTCAAGTGGAATTTCATCATCAATCATTCGAAGCGCCGCTTCATTAACAGGTTCTGCTCCCTTTGCTTCAGCAATGACCTCAATGATTGATTTTCCACTTTTTTCTTTTTCTCTTAAACGTGCATCATAAATTAACAATGCATCTTCTGGGAACATTAAAATTTTTGCCGCCTCTCTTTGATCCGCCTCAGAAAAGCCAAATTGTTCTAAAAGTGTTGTAATAGAATCTCTCGTAATATTAATGCTTCCCGTTAAAGCAAGTTCAAAATATTCATTTAATTTTGCTTGATTAGCCAAAGCAGCATCGCGGCGAATAGCAAGTTCATCAATAGTTGTAATAGCTGTATTCATTTCTTCTTCTACTTTCAATAATTTTTCTGCAGCTTTTTTAGTCTCTAAAGTCACAGAGTCAATAGTACGAGGTAAAGATTTATTAATTCTTTCTACAAGAACATGAGGATTAAAATCAATTCTTAGTCGATCTAAAACAATAGCGTATTCACTTCTATCAATTCCAGATAACACTGAAATAAGTTTATCTCCTTGATCATTTAACGCTTCATTTAATTGTTCTAAATCTGCGATTTTCTCTTGTAATTCCTTTTTCTCTTCCGTCGTTCTTTCTTTCGTTTCTTCAGCTTTATTCTTTTGTTTGTACATATCTACAAGAATAACGCTATCTTCGCCTCTTAAATTATACAACTTATCTAGTAAAGCACTAACTTCAGGTGATAATGCCTTCATACTAATCACTCCCATATTCTAGAAAAATTATAACAAAAGAAATTATAAATGTAAACTAGTATTTTTTAAGTATTTTTTAAGGCTAGTTTTGAATTTAATAAACAGTGGAAGAATATCTTAAAAAAACATACACATTTTGCAAATGTTTATTTCTTTTATCACAAGTAATTAAAATTAAATGATCTTGCTTTTTATCACGATGTATAATAATTGATCCATCCTTTAACTCTTGATAAATATGAACAAGTTTATACTCATTTTTATAATTTTTATAATAAAGAGTAGCTAAATCTCCAATTTCTAACCGATCTAAATTTTTAAAATAAGAAATATCGCTATTTCCACTATGGCTAGCAAGAATAACTTGACTATAAAGTTGATCTGGTAAAGTAGATCCTTGAATCAATTGAATATTTTTTGCTACATCGTTTAAAGGTGAGTCAAAAGAATAAATACCTTTTTTTAAATTCAATTTTTCTATTTCCAAAAGCATTAAAAATTCTTCTCTTACTATTTTATCTTTTTTCCCTTGAAAAGTTAAAGCATGAATCTTCATATTTTCTTCAATTTTAGAAAAAGAAAGAAGGACAAATAAAACAAAAAGAAAAACAAAAGTTTTAAATTTTCTTTTTATAAAAAATCACTCCTAACACGAAAAGAAATAAAAGACCATAATTTTGTTTTTTATTCATACTTGTACTTGGTACCATAACTTCTTGTTCATTACTCGTTTTTAAGCTAATAAGTTCTCCGTCTTTAGAGAGATGAAAATACAATTTTTCATTATTTAAAGCATACCCTTTTGGAGCTTTGATTTCTTGAAAATAATAAGAGCCATAATCTAAATCATCAACACGTAAAATGCCTTCTTCATTAGTTTCCATATCTTTAAAACACTCACCAGTTTCTCTACAAAGTTGAAATTTAGCATGAGCTAAAGGAAATTCCGTAGCAGCATCAACTTTCAATAATTGAACACTTCCTTTCACAGAAGGATTATAAATGGTAAGAACCTCTTTTTCATCCGAATGCTCATCTACAACAAATTCCATATCATTCATTACATGCGTTCCTTCTATCGATTTAGTTTGCTTTATTACATATTTTCCATAAGGAAGGTCAATAGAAGCTTCTCCATTTTTATTGGTCACAATCGTATCAATTAACTGATTGTTAAAATAAATTTCAAATTTGGCCCCTTCTTCTTTTAAAGGCAAGCCATATTTAAAATAAAATTTATTAAGAGTAAGACGTGTTTCATAAACCTGTTCAAATACTTCAATTTCTAAAATATCTAAAACATTAGAAGAAGTTATTTCAAAAGAATATTTCTTATTATCTAATTTATATCCTTTTGGAGCTTTGATTTCTTTTATGTAATACTCTCCTACAACTAATTCTTTTTTCGATAAAGCTTCACAATTCTGAAGAACTAATTCATCTATTAAAGTGCCATCTTTTTTATAAACGCCATAAATAGCATCATCTAAAGAAGCCTCACCTTGTGCTAAACAAGACTTAGTCTTGGAATCTCTTTTTTGTATGCGGATTTGACCCATTAACAAATTTTCATAAGAAATGATTTCATGTTCAAATTGATTTTCCTTAAACTCAAAATAATATTTATTAGAATCAAGGGCATAATTTGTTCCCGCTTTCGTTTCTTGAATATAATATTTTCCATTGGATAAATCATAATAATGTGCACTACAATCCTCTCCTATAATTAAATCGTCGAGATGATAGCCATCAAAAGAATACAACCCGTAAACACTACCAACTAAAGAACTATTTAATTGTGCCTCACATCTCTTATTAATAGCATCATATTTCTTTAAATGAACAACATTTCTTACCACTTCAAAATTAAATTGAACATTTAAAGGTGGAAGATTTCCAGGAACAAGCATATTTTGACCTTTATCACTTGCATATACGATAAATGAGCTAGACCAATCCTTAAGCTCTTTTTGAAGAAGAACATTACCCGATTCAAAAGAATGAGGGGTAATAACAATTTCGTTTTTTCGATAATTAATAGTTGTAGCGTTTTGGGATTTTTTTATTTCATAGCCTTCTAAAAAGTCATTTTGATAAAAATAAGAACTACCATAAGCAATTTTCAAATGCTGTTGATCAATATCTGGTTTTCTTAAATAAAGAGCCACATTTCTTTCAATAATTGCCATTTTTTCTTGAATTTCTTTTGGAGTATCAATAACATACTTACTCGGCTGATTAGCATCAATACGACTTGTAAATTGAAAATCTCGTCCCGTTTCTTTCCAAATTAAAGATTGGGTCGCAACAATCCATTCATTACCAACATTACCTTGATAACCATACCCAAAATAAGCAATTAAAGAAACTTTAAAAAGCTGTTCCTCTGTTAAATGAACAAAAGTAGAAAGTTCAGACATTGCTAAATCCGATTTTCCAACATAAGTTTCATTCGATTTTGGTATTCCTGGTTCAATACAATACGCAATTTGACCATCGCTTTTTCTTTGAAAATATTCAAAATTCCCCCACTTGCCTTTTGTATCAACAAAACTATAGCTTCCTATAAATGTTTCTTTAAATTGATCGGTTACAGTCGTAGCATTCACCCGACCAACATAAAAAAACAACATGCAACAAAACATTAAAATACTTCTTTTAAATTTAAACAATAAAATCACTCTCCTAAAAGTATATATACCCCATAAATTGGTCATTTCCTTTTTTTAAGAGCAATTTTTTGCAAATAAAAAAACATCAAACGTGGTTTATCTTTCCCTTTAATATTGGAAATTTTTGATACATAAAGTCATCACTATAAACTTTATCATAGAACGCTCCAACAAAAGTTTTAGGTTCTCTACCTTTATTTCTCTCTAACATTCTAAAAAAAGCTGTATAAGAAATTAAAAGATTTAAACTCATTAGAATCACACCAATAAAACAAACAAATTCCCCGATTTTCACAGGAATTCTCTCAATCCAATTCGATACTTTTGGATAGAGAAGTTTTAAGAATAAAGTCGCAAACAAACCCCAAATAAGGGCATAAGGAATCGTCGTTTTTCCACCAATATTCAAAAAATCATGACTATAATCCCAAAATTGAATTTTCAAAAAAAGTTCACATAATAATCCCGTAACATATTCTGTAACCCCTCCAATAAAAGAGGCTAAGAAAAAAGTTTTAATCCAACCTCTTTTTTCATTTTTAGGTCCTAATAAAACTAAAAATAAAGCGGTTCCAAAGCCATATAATGTACTAAAAGGCCCATAAATCAAATCATGTCTTCCAGTCCATTCTTTGGTTTGAATATAAAATAAAATTTCTTCATAAAAACTTCCAATTAAACTTCCTAAAACAAAAAAAATAAAGACTTTATAAAAAGTAATTCCTCTAGCAAATATTTTTTCATTGGTAAAATTCATAATAAACAACTCACTTATTTATAGTGTTCACTTTTTTTAATTTTATATACAAAAAAAATCTATTCAATATAAATAGATTGCCTTCCCAAAGAATCAAAACTTTTTTCTAAAACGCCTTTCTCTACCTTAATATTCTTTTCTGTTTTTAAAGGATCATTAATATAATAATAGTCGTCATCATAACCAGTTATCACAACAACATGGCTATTCCTTGGATAGGTATAACTAAGATTCATTGACTCTTCATCAACCCATGTATAAACATAATTCGCAACATCATAATCAATAGTCGTCCAAATAATCATAGGTCGATCTTTTTTTAGTTCATATAAAGATACTTTTTTCATTTGTAAAACCACTTCTTTATCTTCTATATGGTAATCCTTCAAAATATTAGAAATAGCTTCCTCTATAACGGTATTAAAACATCCCCATCCACGATTAAAACTTGCTGGATCCCCCGCATAGTATAAAGATGGATCAGGACCATAACGCAAGCCATTTTCTTCATAAATAGCTTTTTGTGGTAAATAATCATCTATAAAAGTTTTCAAAGAAATATCAACACCATAATAATTTAGTAGCATCACCGCCGAAGCGGCTTCACAACCATTAGGATAATCAGGATTTTGAGTGACTAATGGTACATCAAATAACCCTCTTTCCCCATAGCCAAGTTCTTCTTTTTCTTCTACACTTTTCGCATAATTGGTTAAAATTAATTGTTTAGTATAATAATCATTCATAAAACTAGGCACAACCATATTTTTAAGCTTTGTTTGCTCCCTTTTATAAAGTAAAAACCAACCTAAATTTGAAAGAAACAGTAAAAAAAGCAAAATAGAACCTATAACATAACTTCTTTTCATAACTACCTCATTTAAAAGATATTATATAGACATCTTTTTATAAAATCAATAAAAAAGACAAATACTTTATACTCCATTATCATTTGGATTTTTGATTTGTCCATTTTCAATCTCTTGAATTTGTGTCACATTAAAAACATCTTCAACTTTCAAATCTTGCATAATTTGACCATTGACAGTATCTAAATTTTTTTCATTAGTTAAAGAAACTGGGTTTTCATTCGAGTCATTTAAATTATTAGCAATACGAGCGTCTAGAGATTGTACAGTTGAATTAACTAAGGGTGATTGAAACAAATTATTCTCTGTGGCATCTAATCCTGTTGGAAAGCTTTCTGCATTAGTAGTATTTATTTGAGAACAATCAAAATCGTCATTAACTTTTGTACCATTTTCATTATTTAATTGATTATCAAATGAAGAAATAACTTTAGAATCTACAAAATTCTGGAGATTAGAAGAATCAAAGAAAGTTTGATTTAAAACACGATTTTCATTCGATGGTACCGATACACTAGGTTGTACAGAATTATTTATCGTTGGTTGAATAATACTTTTTTCAGTAACCGCTTGAAGATTATCTTCTGACATAGAAATAGGTGTAATACTTAAACTTTGAAGAGGCTCTAAGCCCTTATTTTCTTTGTTTTCTTTCGATTTACGATGATTTTTAAACAAAACAATCAATACAATTAAAAATAAAAGTCCAAAAATTATAACGAGAAGAGGCACCCAATTATATAAAGAAAATTCAAAATCTATAGATTCATTATTTAGTTTCATTAAATCCCAAACCAAATCCTTATTATGGTTCAATGCATGGGTTGCATTATGACTTATTGCACTAAAAGGTAAATGAACATTAAACTTCAAGTCCATTGAAGAAAGAATATTTTCATAATCCAAATTTTCCAAAAAAGAATTATCTATATCAATATCTGTATCAGAAAATTCATCCATTATTCCATTTTTTTCAAATTTAATTTTTACAGTATAAATATTTTTTAATAAACCTTTTTTTATTTTAAAAATAAAATTTTCCTCACTGTTTGCCAAATTGGATAAATCAAAAACTTTTTCATCAACACTGCTTACCTGATCAATATTTTTAACTTTCTTTTTTATTTTAATTCCTTTCCTATTTTCTTCTTCAAAACGACTAATTTGAAAACCATTTTTTTCAGCTTCACTTACATCTAAATTTTCAAAAGGATCTTTTTCCATCATACTAATTAAGGACTGATCAAATGCCATACTCATACTAAAAATCATAGACTTATTCAATTTAATATCTATAGTGCTCTCATATTTAACACAACCGCTTACAAAAATTGTTAAGAAAAACAGAATAATATATTTAAATTTTTTCATCATACACCTCCTCTATCAGATACAGTTTAACACACCCAATAAAAAAAAGAAATAACATTTCTTTTCATTAGACATTTAATGACTTTCACCTGAATTTTGATACAAACTCTTATAAACTTCATTATTTTGAAGTAATTCTTGATGAGTACCCATTCCATTTAATTGACCTTCATTAATAACACAAATAACATCCGCATCAATTATCGTTGATAAACGGTGGGCAACAATAATCACAGTATGATCTTTAACCAAATCATCAATCGTTTTTTTAATATATTCTTGAGACTCATTATCAAGAGCACTGGTAGCTTCATCAAATAAAATAATTTTAGTATTTAAAAGTAAGGTACGAGCAATGGCTAGTCTCTGTTTTTGACCTCCTGATAAATTAATGCCTCCCTCACCAATAATGGTATCATACCCATCTGGCAAACTCATAATATAATCATCAATATAAGCCTTTTTACAAACTTCTCGAATCTCTTCTAAAGTAACCCCTTCTTTAACCAATTTAAAATTATCTAAAATACTTAAATTAAAAATGAAAGGTGCTTGACGAATAATCGAAATATTTTTTCTTAAACTCTCTTCGGTTAAATCCTTTATATCAACACCATCTATTAAAATATGACCTTCACTTGAGTCAAAATAACGCAAGAGCAAATTAAAAATCGTACTCTTTCCATTTCCACTTCGACCAATAATTGCATTTTTCTTATTGGGTTTTAAAGTTAAATTAAACTCTTTTAAAGTATAGTCTTCATCTTCCTTATATTTAAATTTAACATCTTTAAATTCAATAGTTCCTTTTACATTTTCTAAAGAAACAGTTCCAAATTGTTCATCTTGATAAAGTTTATTATTTAAAATCTCACCAATTCTTTTTAAACTAACCATCACTTTATTATAATTGACGCCAAAGTCACTAATACTTTCTACCACTTCATCAATACGCCAAATGTAACTTTCAAGCATCATGAATACACTTAATGTGATGACACCACTCACAAAAAATTTTCCAGCCGTATATAAAATAATAAATTGAATAATAAAATAAGCGAGATTATTGAGTCCATAATACCAACGTTCATAAACTCTTACTTTATTTGTATGAGCATAAAGTTTATCTAAAATTCCAAAGACATTTTTTTCAATGTTATCCTTAATACCTAAAGATTTAATCTCTCGAATTCCTGAAATATTCTCTGTTGCCACTTTCACATATTCATCGCTTTCTTTTTTTATCTCTTCGTGACTCTTTTTAATTTTAGGAAAAAAATTTTTTGAAATAAAACCCATAAAAATAGCCAGTAATAAAACTTCTAAACCTAACACCCAAGAAATACTAAAAGCCATAAATAAAACAATTAAAACCACAACGGATTTACATAATAGTCGTATCATTTTACTTAGAAGTTCCATAATTCGATCGGGATCCGTATACAAACGATTAATAAACTCACCCACCCCAACTTCTTCAAATGCAATTGCTGGTAACCAATCAATTTTTTGATACAAATCTTTGCTTACATTCTTTGTGAATTTAATCTCTAAATAAGTATATAAAGAATCTCTCGGTATTTGAATAACAGAGTAAGCAATAATATGGATGCTTTCATAAATCACTAACAAAAAGAAAAAACGATTAAAATCTAAAACGGTTAAAGCCTCGATGGCAATCCCCCAAAAATAAACTGATATCAAAGAGGGAACATAAGAAAGAGCAACTAAAAAAACATACAAAAACAATTTTAATTTGTCTTCTCGAATATAATGCCAAAATATTTTCAAATTCTCTCTATTTTTCATAACAACCTCACTAGAAATAAAATTATAGCACAGTATTTAGAGTTTTTCTCCTATTTTTTCTCCCATTTTTACAAAAATTTCTTCATCTTTTATATATTTTGGTAAAAATCTCACTTGTTCTTTTTTAACCAATAAAACAATCGTACTTCCTCCAAATAAAAACATGCCTTTTTCTTCACCTTTTTTAAAAGAATACTCTTTATAATAATTTTTAATTTTACCAACACACAAAGCTCCAATTTCTATCTGAATAATATTTCCAAAATGATCCGTTTCAAGTAACGTATACTCACGAGAATTTTCTGAAAAAACAGCCACATTTTCTAAAGCAATAGGTCTCACCGTATGAAGACGCCCTTTAATAAAAGTTGGAGAGCTATGATACCCATCATCAATATAACAATAACGATGATAATGATTCACACACAAACGAAACACTAAAGCATAGCCTTCTTGAAATTCTTGAGCTAAATCCTCATCTTGTAATAAAGATGAAACACTATAAAAACTTTGTTTAATAGGAACAACCAAGCCTTTCTTTATTTCATAAATAGATAATAAACCATCACAAGGTGAAATAAAACTATTTTTAGACTTAGCTATTTTTCTTTTCTCAACTTTAATTTGTCTTGAAAAAAAATCATTAAAACTTTTATAATTAACTTCTTCGTAATCTTCCAAATGAATATTATTTTTTAAAACAAATCTTTTTATAAAAATTTTGGAAAATTTCGTACATAAAAAAAAGCCTATTAACTTTGAAAAAATAGGAAAAGTAATTAATTTTAAAACTAATCTACCTAAAAAGGTATTATACAAAAATTTTAAAACTCGACTCTCTTGATTCATAGCAAACCTCTAAAAAATTTTAACCATTAGAAGTAATAAAACTTCCAAAACACCTATTCCTACTAAAATCAAAATACCTTTAGTATCAAGCTTCTTTATTTGAAATTTTAACAAAAACAAAAAGCCGGTCACAAAAAGTCCTCCAAAATAAAGTAAAGATAAATCCAAGGAAGTAAGATAATTTAAAAGTAACAAGGAAGGAAAAATAAGAGCACTTGAAGTAACTGGTAAACCTGTATAAGTTTTTCGTGTTCCAGATTCTTTTGATTGTCTTTCCTCTTCCGTCACATTAAAATAAGCAAGGCGAATCATCGCTGCAAGAGCGTAAAATAAGAAAATTCCAAACACTAAAATGCGAAATAAAAATGCATACCATACTGTTGAGGAAAGAAGAACAAAATCATTAATAAAAGAAGAAGAACGATAAACCGCAAGACCAATACTCATCGGTAAAACACCAAAGGCAACTAAATCCGCTAAAGAATCAATTTGTATACCAAATTTTTTTTCAAACGTATTTCGATTTTTTTTAGAACTAGCAACTTTTCCATCAAAAGCATCACATAATCCACAAAACAATAAAAAGAAAACACCTATATAAGGACATCCAGACTGATTTAAAGAAAATGCAATACCCAAACAAGCGGATATTAAAGACAAATACGTTAACCAAACTGTATACGAAAAAACTCCAATCATAACTTACTACTCCTCTTAATCTTTAAATATCTTATTACAACTAAAAGACCACAACCTAGGATACAAAAGTAAAAAGATACACCTCTACTTAATAATTCTAAATTCACAGCTTGTTCCATTGGCATTAAACGAAGAAAACCATTAAGCATTAAATAATCCGTAACACCCATAGCTCCTGGGATCGGAACGGAATAAGCACCCATAATGACCAAGCATTCAATTGCAAAAATATCAAAAATTTCACTTAAAGAACCACTTGTTGCTAAGAATACTAATATTATAACACCAATTTGACAAAATCTTTGTAATAAATTAAACAAAAAAATTTTAATTAACAACTTTTTCTTTCCTTGAATCATTTTTGAAGAAGCTTGATACCTCTCCATAACCTCATCAAGTTTTTTTAATTTTTCATCTCGATTTTTTATAAAATGTATTTTATATAACAAATTAAGACCCCAAACACTAATTTTTTTTAAAAATTTATCTTTATAAAGTAAGCCGTAGAAAAGAAAAAGAAAGAAACTTTGAACCACAAACCCAATCACAATGAGAAGTTGAGCCATCCAATCCAAATGCATAAAAATACTAGGATGCACCACTAAAATAAACACATTTAAAACGATAATGGTAATAGAATACATAAATAATGTATAAAGTAAGGATACAGTAATAACTGGACCACTCACACCATCTTTTAGCATAAAATAAGCACTTGCGGGCTGTCCTCCACTTGCTGAAGGAGTAACCGCTGAAAAATAAATATCCGCCGCGGCATAATAAAGGGCATCACTTTTTTTAAAAGAATAACCGAAAGCTTTAGCAACTGTGACAATACTCCATCCTTCCGCTAAAACATAAAAAATAGTCACCAAAATAGAAAAAATAACAAACCAAACATTGGTACTTTTCAAAAAAGTTAAAAACATCTTTAAAGAAAACTCTTTATTAAATCCTACTATTAATCCAATACTTCCTATCATTAACAAAACAAAAAACAACACCCAGAAAAGCTTTTTTCGATGTTCTGTTTTTAGGACATAACTCTTATTATTCATAACAAAACCTCTAATATATCTATTTTTTAAACCATTGAACTTTCTTTGCTAATTGATAACTCACTTCAGCAATCAATACGCCTCCTACAATATCTACAACAACGTGTTGCTTCACAAAAACAGTAGACAAACAAACTAAAACCATAAAAATTCCCATTCCCACTTTGTAACTTTTCGAAACGTTTAAATTTAAACATCCTCTAAAAACCATATAACTTTCTAAACAATGAATTGAAGGAAATAAATTAACGGGTTCATCCATTTTATAAATAAAATTAGTTAAAAATGAAAGTAAATCATGGGGTACAACCGTAGGTCTTTCAATAAAAGTAGGCAACACTAAAAAGAAAAACAAACACATCATTTTGGCAAGGATATCCGCTGTAACAATAAACACACACTTTTCCTTACTTTCTCTAGAAATAACAATATAACCTATAATCCAATGTAAATAAGCCAATATATAAATAATAATAAAGACGCTCAAAAAAGGAATCCAATCATCTAAAAAAATAGAAAGATCATAATGTTTAAAATGATTAGTAATGATTTTTGACCCTGTATAAACTAAAGAATTTGTAATAATGGCTAAAAGAAGCGGAAAGCAAGCATACTTTGGCACCACATAAAAAAATTTTTTCATAATAACCCTTTCACTCAATTAATATAACGTATAGAAATGACTCACAAATGACTATAACATTATAAAACTATTATACCACGTATTTAAATATTTTACGCTTAACTTAAAAAAATTCCATTTCAGGAATTTCTCACTCATACTTTTTTAATTGTTCATCGAAGAATGAAGCATTAGTAAAATAATCTATACCCATTGCTTCTTTAATTTCTAATAAGGTTTTATCAGCATAGCCATTAGCTTCTTCCGTTCCTTTTTTTAACATTTCAAAAACTTCTGAAAGATGTGCTTCATAATATTTTCTTTTTTCACGAATAGGAATTAAAAGCTCTTCCATAATGTTAAATAAAAATTGTTTTATTTTCATATCCCCTAGTCCGCCTCTACGATAATGCTCTTTTAACTCATCCAAGTTTTTATAGTCTGGTAAAAATTTTTTAAAATCCGCTTCGGTTGAAAAAGCATCTAAATAAGTGAAAACAATATTACCTTCAACATGACCAGGATCACTGACTTTAACATGAGTTGGATCGGTATACATGCCTTTAATTTTAGTTTTTAATGTTTCACTATCATCGGAAAGATAAATGCAATTACCTAAAGATTTACTCATTTTATTATTTCCATCTGTTCCTGGTAATCTTAAACAAACTTCATTTTCAGACAGAAGAGGTTCTGGCATCATCAACACTTCTTTTTCATACACATGATTAAAACTTTTCACAATTTCACGTGTTTGTTCAATCATTGGAAGTTGATCCTCTCCAACTGGAACAATGGTTGCTTTAAAAGCGGTAATATCCGCCGCTTGACTAATGGGATAATTAGCAAAACCTACGGGAATACCTTTATCTTCATGATCGAATCCTCTTAATTTAATTTCTGATTTCACTGTTGGATTTCTAAGCAATCGATTTAAAGTCACTAAATTCATATAATAAGCGGTTATTTCAGGTAAAGCTTTTACTTCAGACTGAATGAAAAAAGTCACTTTTTTAGGATCTAATCCTACAGATAAATAATCAAGCATCACTTCTATAATATGATTTCGTACTTTTGAAGGGTTTCCATAATTATCCGTTAAAGCTTGAGCATCCGCAATCATTATAAAAAATTTCTCATACTCTGTATTCTGAAGTTCTACTCTTTGTTTTAAAGAGCCAACATAATGACCTATATGTAAACGTCCAGTAGGTCGATCCCCAGTTAATATTATATTTTTCATAAAAACACCTCCTAAAATAATGATGTTTTAAATTTTCTTATTACTTTCTCCTAAAAATTCTATATCATTAAAACTAAAAGAATTAATTCTAGCCATTTCTTTCAATAAGGGTTCCATTTCTAAAATAATTTTTTTTCTTTCAGATTTCTCTAAAGTATTTTGTAAATCATTCATTTTTTCTTGTAATTGCTTTAATAATTGATTCCAATATTCTTCATAACTTTTATACTGAGTCATTTCATTTTTATATAATGAAACATTAAAAATATAATCTTGTAAAAGCTGATCATAATACTCTGAATTTACAAAAGGATTCGGTTTAGATTTTTCTAAAAAATACTTATCAATAGATTGAACGTTTTTAATTCTTTCTTGAATGGTATCAAAAGATACATTAAAAATACTTTGTAAGGTATTAAAAAATTTTAAAGGTTCCATTTCTATAGAACTGTTTTTAAAACTGGACCAATAAGCAAATAAAATAGGATAAGGAATAACAGAAGCATTAATTAAATAGTCAATTTCTTCTTCCTTAAAAGAATAAGATTTTAAAAAATCCTTTTTTTCTTTCAAAGTCATTTTTTCATCTAATTGATGTTCTACTATCCAATTCTCTAAAAAAATCATTCTTTCTATTTCAATTTTATTTTTTTTAATCATTTAACTTAATCCTTTCTAAAATCAGTATACACCTGTACTCTTACTAATTGTTAATAAGCTTAGTAAGATTTAAAGAATCTTATTTCAAAGAATTGTGTCTACATGAATAACAAAATGCTACACCATTATATATTAAATCTATCAAAGATACAAGCACACTCTTTATCAAAACTTTAAAAATGTTTCACATATTGAATATTATTAGCTCACTTTTCGTGCATATTGTCTTGTTAATTCTCTATATAATCCCTTTACTTTTCCATCAAAGTTTTCTAAATAATCATCCATTTCATCGTAATCAATACGCGAAATAAAATATTTTTCCTTTTGTTCACTCATTTTATAACAAATTGGACAAGCCTCTTCTTGCTCCATCAAAATAAGATCCATAACTTCCCATGCATTATTATGTCTTGTCCAAAAAGGGTATTTATGTAATTTACTTTGCTCCCATTTTGTCATAAATTTATAATTTAATAAATCAAAATAACGATCATAATCATCATATCTTTGTATTAAATTAGAAGTATTAATCATACCGACTAGTAAATCCATTTTCTCCCTAAAAGGTGCATTAGAAAAGCGGTCTACTTCATAAGGTACATTTAAATACATACGATTTCTTTTTAGTTGATCACACAATAGCGACAATTTTTCATCCGTATAAGAAAAATCTTCATTTTCATAAATCGCTTTATCAATATCTGGAAGATACAAATTTTTTCCATTAAGATCAAAAAATCCGTGAGTAGAACAACCAACCTTTACACGAACAAGATCATAGCCATATTTCATTGGATCCATTTTTATTTTATAATTTTCAAATTCTACAATTAAAAATACATGAGGTAAAACATCATAAGAAATAAAACAAGATAACCCCCCCCCCAGTTCATCAAAAATAGATTTAGCTAATTTGCACCAACTTGAACAAACAAGTTCAAACTCAGTTACATTATATGCATCAAACTCTTTATTATAATAATAAGATTTTTCTTCTTTTTCACAAAATAAATAACGATAATCATAAGAAAAAACTTTACACATTTTTAAATAAACATATCGTACTTTTGTTAACAAAGAATAGTCTTTTTTAGATTCCAAAAAAGAAAGAATCTCCCCTTTTAAGTTCATACCAATATACCCCTCTCTTAAAACAGAAAATACTATAACACAAAAATCAATAAATTGCAAAATAAGCGTTTACTCGATCAAACTTTTCTTTTATAAGTACAACCCAAACTCTTATAATTTGAACATCCAAAAAACTCGCCATATGCTCCCTTCTTTTTAAATATTCTTCCACCACACCAAGGACACTCCCATTGTTCTTTTTTAATCTCTTCACTATATCTTTCCTTAAGTTCCATAGCAAATTTAGATTCCTGATTACTAACAGTTACAATAAACACTTTCTTCTTTGCACGGGTGAGTGCTACATAAAAAAGCCTACGTTCCTCAGCATAGGGATATCCATCACAATTATCAAGTAATAAATTTAAAATGGGCACATCTTGTATTTTACTTGGAAACCCCATTCTCGAACTCTTATTATTAATAATAAAAACATAATCTGCCTGCAACCCTTTAGACTTATGAGCGGTAATAAAACTCATTTTTAAATCTGTTCGATACGAGTAATTTACATCCACCAAACCACTAACATTATTATATTTATAATCAAACAAACCTGTATCGCTTAACAATTTAACATCAAAAGAATACCTACCAATAAAAAATACACTACTATTTTTGGGTAAATCTTCAATTTTTTTTGCCATATACAGAATAGATAATTTATCATTATATCCATTAATATAACCTAAAACACACCTATCACTATCATTTTGACTTCTAATAAATTTTTTTATTTGAACAGGATTTTTCATTATAAAATTACTACTAACATCTATAAGTTTTTGCGTAAAACGATAAGTAATTTCGAGTCTACTTATTTCAGAAGAACCCCAATATTGTTCAAATTTTAAAATATAACCTATATCACTGCCAGCAAAACGATAAATACTTTGCCAATCATCACCTACACAAAATAAATTATAATCATTAGATTGTCTCAAACTTTTTAGAAGTAAGAAACGTGCTTTAGAAATATCTTGATATTCATCAACAATAACATATTTATAAGGACTAATATATTTCTTTTGAGAAACATACTGAGTGGCCATATTAATCATATCATTAAAATCAATTTCTTTGTACTCATTCAAATAAATACAATATGAATTAAATATCGGTTCAAGAAGTGACAAAATAGTATTATTATTTTGAATATTAGAATTTCCCATATTTAATTGTCGTAAAGTAGTAATTGTATACCCATTACTTTTTATAAGATTGATAAGCGTTTCAAACAACTCTATAACGCCATCAAGAATAGACTCATCATTAGAAACTTCTTCCCATAACTCTTTTGCATTTTTTGGAATTAATTTTACTCCCTGAGCAAAAAGTTTTTCCTTTAAATTTTCAAGCAAAACACCATCTAAATTTTCATAAGCATAACACTCAATTAAAGTAGTCTTATTAGCCTTATGGATTTCTCTTTTCCATTTCATATCTGCCTGATAAGTTTCTGTTGAAGTCATTCCGTTACTACTTTTAAAATAAAATGGAACTTTACCATTTTTATCTATACCAAAATATTCAATATAAATATCATATTCTGGCAAATAAAAATCTGGTTCATATTGGCGGTATTTACTTGTACTAGTATCTACCTTATAAGGACATTCGTAAATATACTGTACTCCATTTTGATAAAGAAAATTGGCTATAATCATTTCACCATAACTTTTTACAATTTCTTTATTAATTGTTGTTGGTGGATTTAATTTCAAATATTCTTCATATTCATCTTGTGATTTAAATTCAAACTCTGATTTAGAAATAACACGATTATACAATAAATATAAACTTAATTGATTAAAATAAGTATCTGATTGCATATTCAAAAACAATTGTTCTTTAATAAACCTACGTAAATTCAGTTGTGTAATCTTAGGAACAATATCATCTACCTTTGACATTCTAAGATTTGTCAATAATAAATTAATATGATATAGTAAGACATACT
>CAJTYF010000023.1 GCA_910583945.1 uncultured Bacilli bacterium | reverse complement strand
CATAATGGCATTAATCTCGCTAGAAGCAAAGCCAGTTCTTATCCCATAATGATCATCTGCTAGTGTTCTAAAAACTTCTATTTTATTGGAATCAAAAAAATCACAATTTTTATCTTCACCCTGTTTTTCTCGTGTCACTACAAAACGTTCATCGTTTTTTAAGTAAAAATAAATAGGACCATAACCACTAGACGGAGTCTGTTCAATTATTTTTTCTATACTTTCCTTTTTTTCTAAAATTCTAGATAAATCTGTATCTAAAGGCGTAGAATCGCTATTAGCACTTGCACCTAAATATTCTTTTGCAAGACTTCCATTTTGTAAAATATTATGTAAATAATCAATTTTTTCAATACCCTTTATAAAATCTCCTACTTCAATTTTTAAATCTTGTAGAGCAAAGTTTCGATTTCTTTGTTCTGCTTGTTTTAACTTTTCATTCCGATAAGTTTTGACTTCCTCTAAAGTATTAAAACCTGCAAAATGAAAATACATTTTTATAATTCTATCCGGTAAATCATAAGAAAGTTTACCATTTGGAGAAAAAAATCGAATTAGGTTTACTATATCTTTTGTAATGTCTCCTGTTAAAATATTATTTTCCTTTTTTCCAACCATTGTGTTATTGTATAAAGTATTTAAATGATTGGTATAAATGTGTAGTAATTCCAATTCGTTACTATTTAGTTTTTCAAAAGTTACATTTCCTGAAGATAAATTTAAAAATAGTTCATTACCCTTTTCTAAGTTTTCTATATAATCTTTGATAGATTTGTTATTAGAGCCTAAAGCTAACTTCACTAAATCAGAGAAAATAATAATATCTCTCCAAGCATTTTCCTCCCAAATGTTTGTATTCTTTAAGTTTGAAGGAATTCTTTTTAACATTGGAGAAATTGTATAAAATTCAGAAAAATTAAAATCATAATTGGGATGCAAAAGCTTAAATACCGAAAATACCTTTCCAATGTAGGGAAGATTATTCTTTAAAAAGATAGCCTCTATTTGACTAAATGTTTTTAACGGATTATCTTGGTTAATTATAATATCAAAAATAGAATTCTCACAAGTTAGAATTTCGTCTGCATTTGAAAAATGTATTAATAAATATAAGTTGTATACTGACATAACATATTCTTTAGAAAAAACACCTTTTTGTATTAGTTTTTTCAAAATAAAAATTTGTAGTTTGGAATTTGAAATATTTGTAAGCTTGTCTAAACAGAATGTTAAATTCTCCTCCAAATTAGACTCAAATAATTCTAAAAAAGATTTTTCATAATTTTCTTCAACTATAATACTAGATAATAGATTTTCATATTTTAGATTTTTTTGGATAAAGGATTGAAACTTTAAAAATGCATAATCTTTTAAAATTTCTTTTTCCTCATAAATCATTTTTATAATAAAACGAATAACGTTAGTATTCTTAAGTTGACTACAAAAATCCAATAAAGAAATACGCTCTTCTTCTGAAAAAGAATCAAAAAATAATTTTAATAGATCGTCATGTTTGAAAGTTTTATTGACTATGACTAAATAAGATAAAAATAAGCGATATTCTGGATGCTTCTGAACATATTGTATAAATAAAAGCCACTCCTTTGTTTCAAAAATAGACTTTCCTTTATGAATAATTGTAATAATAAAATCTCTTCTAGCCTCTTTATTTAGAATCTGACAATAATCAATTAAAAAAGTTTCTTGCCCATTTAATTTTTCAAAAAATAAATAAACTTTATCTTTTGATAAGCCAACTTCAAAAATAGATAAAAGCGTTTCTTGTATATCTGGGTTAGAATCAATTAGATGAATTATTTTTTGACTAAAATCATCTTTAATAAAAATAACATTATGACTTAAAAATCGCAAAAGAGGCTCAAATAGTTTACTTTCTTTAAAATGATTTAATATTTCTATTATGTAATCATCCTCTATTTCTTTGCCAAAAAGAACCCAAGAATATCGACCATAATTTATAATATCATTAGCGTATTTTGGATTATTGTTAACAAAATTGATGAAACGTACTTTATATTCACTATAATGACTTTGCCAATTAGAATCTAATTTGGGTAAAATTTTATATATATTTTTTTCATAATGCCAGCTAAAATAATCATAGAATTCTTTAGTAGGACCATTTGCATCAAAATATTTATCTGTTTCAGTAAAAATAGATTGCCGTAAAAGTCCAGGAAATTTTAAAGAAAATTTTATATACTGAGCTTCAGAAGGAGTATACTTTTTTTCAAAATCAGAATCTAAATAAGGCAAAAAATCATTATAATGAGAAAATTTTATTTTTTCATAAAAAGAGGTAGTAAACCCATCTTCACATAAATAGTTTTCAATATCAGAATAAGAATTAAATTCCCAAAAAAAGTGAGATTTTATGGCTTTATCTTGTATTTTTTCTACTCTTTTTAACATTATAATGAATCCTTTATTGCAGCCTTTAACCTTATCTATGTTAAACATTAAAAATTTGAATATTGGATTTTCTTCTATTTTTAAAGAATTATAATTTAATAATTGCGATAGATATTTTTTGGCAAATAAATCATTTACAAATGCTGAGTTAGGTACTTCATGAGTAAATTGTTGTTCAAAACAGTCCTGAAATGCTTCACCTTTTTCTTTACAAACACTATATATTTTTTGAAATACAAATTTCATACTATCTGTTCCTAACAAATCTGTTAAATTTTTCCAATAGCTAACAAATGAGTCTTCTAAAGAAAATGGTAAGGATTTTGAAATTTCAAATACGTCTGTACTACTTTTGAGATTCAAATAATAATTCTTTAAATAATTAAATCTTAGATGGTAGATTTTATTAGTTATCTTTTCATCGATTAATGATAAGGTATTATAATACTCTTGTATTGCAACTGGTCTAGAAGTTTCAATTAGTTCTTTTAATTCTTCATCATTTTTAAAAGGTATATATCCCATTTTTAAAAAAAAGGAAAGGCATTCTTTATAAATCAATAATTGGTTATCGTCTAAACGAGTGAAATTTCTTTGCAAAAACAATTCACCATAAGTTTGAAAATCCGAAGATTGAATTAATTGTTCTTTAAACTTTGGAACTTTTATTATTTCATTTAAAACACGAACAGGATTAATTAGATGGATTGGAATATATACATCACGAGTTGGTATTTGGTGATTCATTTGGTCAGAAAAAAATTGAATTATTTCTTCTATAAAGTTACGTTCTTCTAAAACCCTTTCTACTGGAACACTTTTATTTGTTAAATCACTAAAAATTTTAAATGGAGTCACACCTTTTTTTTGTAGAATTTGATAACTTGAAATTTTCATTTGTATATAATAATTTTGAATCTTTTCATTGTCAAAACTTAATTTTCCAGAATCTAACATTTTTTCAAATTCTTCTAATGCCCAAATAGAATTATCTTTGTGCAGTCTCTTAGCTTTAGCTGTTCTAAAAAAATTCATAGTAAGAAACACCTACCTTAACTTATATTTAGTATACAATAATACTCTATAAATAAAAAGAAGAAGAGACTTTAATTCTCTACTTATTTCTTTTCATTCACTCTTCATTTCAAATAAAACATTTCGTAATTCCATAGCTCTTTCAAAGTCGAGATTTTTAGCGGCTTCTTTCATTTCCATTTCAATTTTTAACATTAAATTTTCTTTTTCTTTTTTACTCATTTTTTCTTTTGCTTTAGCATTTTTGTCGTCAGCGATATTGGTTACGACTTCTTTAATTTCTTTTTGAATGGTCTTTGGTGTTATATTATGTTGTTTATTATATTCTTCTTGAATTTTCCTTCTTCTTTCGGTTTCTTTGATGGACAATTCCATGGCTTCACTTAGGGTATCGGCGTACATGATGACTTCACCGTTACTGTTTCTTGCGGCTCTTCCGATGGTTTGAATTAAACTTCTACTACTTCTTAAGAAGCCTTGTTTGTCAGCGTCTAAAATACAAATTAAACTGACTTCTGGTATGTCTAACCCTTCTCGTAAAAGATTGATTCCCACAACACAATCGTAAACGCCCATTCGTAATTCATTAATGATTTTAAGTCTTTCAAGAGTTTTAATTTCACTATGCAAATAAGCGACTTTGATGTTCATTTCTTTAAGATAATTTGTTAATTCTTCGCTCATTCTAATGGTTAGAGTTGTGATTAAAACTCGTTCATTTTTTTCTTTTCTTTTATTAATTTCATTAATAATATCATCGATTTGACCTTCAGAAGGACGAATTTCAATTAATGGATCTAATAGACCTGTTGGTCGTATGATTTGTTCTACGGTTTCATTGTTCGTTTTTTCTAGTTCATAATCTCCAGGAGTAGCTGATACATAGATAGCTTGATTGATTTTAGCTTCAAATTCTTCGTATTTTAAAGGTCGATTGTCTAAAGCACTTGGAAGACGAAACCCGTAATCAACTAAAGTTTGTTTTCGCATTCTGTCTCCATTATACATGCCTCGTACTTGAGGAAGCGTAACATGGGACTCATCCACAACAAGTAAAAAGTCTTTAGGAAAGAAATCGATTAAACAGGTCGGTGTTTCGCCTTCTTCTCTTAAAGCTAGGTGTCTCGAATAGTTTTCGACTCCGGAACAGAAACCCGTTTCTTTAAGCATTTCTAAATCATAAAGCGTTCTTTCTCTTAAACGTTGCTCTTCTAGTAATTTATTTTGATTTTTTAATTCTTCTAATCTTATTTCTAATTCTTTCTCAATTCTTTTAATAGCTTCTTGCATTTTCTCATCACTCGTAACGAAATGACTGGCTGGAGAAATGGTAATACTTTTTTTATTTTGAACGACGGCTCCCGTTACAGGATCAAAACTATATATTCTGTCTACTTCGTCTCCAAAAAGCTCTATTCTTATGCCATTTGCATGTTCGTTTACTGGAATAATATCAATGATGTCTCCTCTAACTCTAAATGTTCCTCTATGAAAATCAATGTCACTTCTTTCGTAAGTCATGTCTACTAGTTTATTAATGATGTCATTTCTTTTTATGGTATCTCCAATGTTTAGTATTAACATTTTATTGATGTACTCTTCTTTTTCACCAATACCATAAATACAGGATACACTTGATACTACAATCGTGTCTTCATTATTTATTAAAGAAGAAGTAGCCGCGTGACGTAATTCATCAATTTCATCATTAATCGATGAGTCTTTTTCTATATAGGTATCACTAGATGGAACATATGCTTCTGGTTGGTAATAATCATAGTACGAAACAAAATACTCTACATGATTCTCAGGGAAGACCTCCTTGAGTTCCGCGTAGAGTTGTCCAGCAAGGGTTTTATTGTGTGCCAAAACGAGGGTTGGTTTGTTCGTTCTTGCTATCACATTGGCAATTGTAAAAGTCTTACCAGTTCCTGTAGCCCCCAGTAAAACCTGTTCTTTCTGGCCTTTTTGTATTCCTTCAACTAACTTTTCAATAGCCTGTGGCTGATCTCCACTTGGTTCATATTTTGATACTAATTTAAACATTTTGCCCTCCTTGTTACGACTACGCCTCAGCCAGAATATTCGTGTCCAAAATTCAAAAATTCGTGTCCTGACTAATTTTTAGTGCTTCAAAATCTGACTTTTTTGTTAGGACACGAATGTCGGCCACAAATTTACTAAATGATACTAAATAACACTAAACGATACAAGTCGATTTCTAATAACCTATTTTAGCACTTATTTTAAAGCAAAACAAGGAAACATCTTATGCCTCCCTGTGATTATTATTTATTTTTTTCTATCCTCTTGATACTCTTTCATATTATAAAGTATTTTTTTTAAACTTTGAAAATAATTTAATATAATTCCTTTTTTGTTACTTTTTTGATATTCCTTAATAGTCTCCATAATTATTCTTCTTAAGATTTGGAAATCTTCTAGGTTTTTTTCTTTTATTTCCTCTGGGATAGGTGCAAACGTTCTTTTTTCAATTTTATAAAATATATTTTTTATATTTATTTTCTCAATCAAATGGATTTTTTCTTGTATAATATTTAAATATTTTTCTTCTGAAAATATTAAAAATTCTAATAGAATTCTTTTTAAGCTTTCTGAAAAATTACCAGTTTCTTCTAAATAATTATTTATTTCCATTTCTGTATGCACATAAAAACGAAAATTATTTTCAAAATATAGAATTCGTTCATTATCAAATAACGGTTGTAAAAAGATATCATTATTTGTTTCAGAAATTCCCCAATGATATTCATGTCGATCTGTTTGACCGGTTAATATATCATAAATAAATACATTTGTTAATTGATCCATTAGTTTTGAAACTAATTCGTCTCTTTTTGCATTGTTTCTATACCAATAGTCTAATGACTTTCGTATTCCTTCTAAACTATTATATTTTTTAATTTCTTCTTTTAATTTTCTCGGGTCTTGAATATTTAAAACATTTTTCAAATAATTTTCTATAATTACAATACCTTTAATATATTTTACTCCATTAAGTTTAAAATTTTTTGTAATCACACCTTTTTCTTGATTTATCATTGCTAAGTCATAATGGGCTGTTGGTATAGAAAATAATTGAGCCAGTTCTTCTGCTATTAATTCCATATAAGCATAACGAAAACCATTATATTTGTAAAGCCATATTTCATCATTATATTTAAAAATATATTTAATTTTTGAATGTCCGTATTCTTCTATATTTGTTTCATTCATTTGCCAAGGAATTAATTTACATTTGGGATTAGCAAATACTTTTTCTAAATCTATAAAACCATTTTTTCTTGCTTCCATACATATATCTTTATCTTCATAAATCATTACACCATTTTCAATTTTAGTCATATTTACCTCACTTTCTAAATCACTTTAATATTAGACCATGTTATAATTTTTCGAGTAATACAACAAAGACACGAATGTCGGCCACAAATTACTAACTAATTAAAAATATTGTACCACCTTTAGTTTGGTAGTAAGTTATTTATTTTTCGCTAAGTTCTACCACTATTTGGTATTCATCTGTATATAAAATATTGTTATAAATTTCATTATAAGTATTTATTTTAATATTTTTTTTATCTAAATATTCACATATTATTGGTAAAGTTTTTTGTTCAAATGATTTATAACCTTCTTTAGTGAAATATGAAATATTTTTAGAAGAATATTCAGGCGGCTTAGGTAACCAGTTTATTTTATCATTATTTAATAAATCTTTCCATGTATGAGCATCGACTATATTTTTTAAAGCATTAAAAATTCCTTCCCCGTTATAAGTTATACGATAATAAACTTTTTGATTATTTAGTGTTTTAATCATAATATCAAAATCACTTTCTAAAGTTCTCATTTCCCTTTCACGATATAAATTAAATTCTTTTTCGGCTTTTTCTATTGCTTGCTCATGTGAAATCTTGCCATTTCCTTCTAATATTTTTCTTCTATTTAATTTAATTTGATTATCCAACTCATTAACCCAATCTACCATTTTCATAGGTCTTTGCTCTAATGCTTGAAGTTCAGCATAATCTAAAAATTGTGATACTAGTAAATTTAGTCTTTGGAGTTCTATTTCTGTTAAATAATTTTTAGCAATTTTCGTATCATCAAATGTTACATAATCTCCTTTGAAGTTGGTCATTCCAACATAAGGTTTTTCGTTGTTAACTCTTTCATAAATAAGTTCTGCTGCAGTATGTTCATGAACTGCGAAATGGAGTTTGTTTTGGACTGTTGCAAAAAATTTTTTGGTCATATCGCTTCTTGGATTATAATCAATACTAGTAGCATAAATATCGGTAACCTGTTGATAAAAATTTCTTTCACTTGAACGGATATCTCTTATTCTTTGTAGAAGTTCCTTAAAATATCTGTTACCACCCTGTTTTAACCTTTCATCATCCATAGCAAAACCTTTTTGAATATATTCATGTAATCTCCTAGTTGCCCATATTCTAAATCTCACTGCAACTTCTGATTGGACACGGTAACCCAAAGCGATTATCATATCTAAATTATAATGATCTAAGTTTCTTTTTACATCCCTATTTCCTTCTTTTTGAACTAACAAGAAATTCTTGTGAGTTGCATCCTCTTGCAATTCTTTATCTTCATATATATTTTTAATATGCAAACTAATATTTTGTTGCGTAGTTTTATAAATATTTGCTATATGATTTTGTGTTAGCCAAACATCCTCATCAGTAAATTTTACATTTACTTTAGTAATTCCATCTTTATCCTCATAAATCATTATATCATTATCATTTTTAGTCATATTTACCTCACATTCTAATTTTAAATTTTTATATCAACTTTATCTCCTTAAATATTATACCATTTACCGTTATTATTTTCCGTTTAATCTAACAAGGATACGAATGTTGGCCACAAATTTTATTTGTGCATTTAGTATCATCTAATGTTATTTAATTCGTTTTTCAGTATTAAATGGCACTAAATAGCAATAAATATAACAGTTTTAAGAGTGTAGCTATAATAGGATACAAAATACTCTACGTGATTGTTTGGGAACAATTCTCGCAGCTCAGCATACAGCTGGCCTGCGAGAGTTTTATTATGTGCCAAAACGAGTGTAGGTTTATTCGTTTTCGCGATTACGTTTGCAATCGTAAATGTCTTACCAGTTCCCGTAGCCCCCAGTAAAACCTGTTCTTTCTTACCATTTTGTATTCCTTCTACTAACTTTTCAATAGCAAGTGGCTGGTCTCCACTTGGCTCATATTTTGATACTAATTTGAACATTTTGTGACCTCCGTTCATTACTATTTTGATAACTCTCAGCCAGATTATTCGTTCCCAATAGTCTTTAAATTCGTTCCCGAATGATAAATTTGGCTGGTTAATAGTCAACTTTTTGCTTGGGAACGAATGAAAGTCACAAATTTCATTTTTTGGACTAAATAATAAGAAATAACATCAAACATAACAAAATAGTAAAATTACGAAATAATTCTATCATTTTTAACAATCAAAAACAAGGAAACACCTGTATGTTCCCTCGTAATTATTTTTATCATTTTTTTATTTTTTATACATATCTATTAATCATTAAATTCGTGTCCAAATCTTCCACTATTGGTGTCAATAAATTGTGTAATATTTCTTTTGGTTTAACTCTATCAATATAACTATTTAAT
This sequence comes from uncultured Bacilli bacterium, assembly GCA_910583945.1. Taxonomy (GTDB): domain Bacteria; phylum Bacillota_I; class Bacilli_A; order RF39; family UBA660; genus MGBC108787. The sequence continues at coordinate 15,751 of CAJTYF010000023.1, read as the reverse complement.
TCACTCGGACAGTCAATTATTAATCTGTTTTTATTAAACTCTAATTAATTATTTCATAACCTCTCTTAAAGGAACAGCTAATCTATGTAACTTTTTAAAACATTCTTTAGCTTTGACAATTTCTTTTTTATTCATAGTTACATATCCTCTAGATGTTCCATCACTAGGTAAATCTACCAAAAGTGCATAGCCATCTATACCTATCCATCCTTCATTTACTACTCGGTATTATACGTGTTATAATTTTATTACATGATAAGTATCTTTGAATATATTTATTTTTCTTATATTCGTTTAAATTCTTTTTGCTAAAAAGAAAAATACGTTCCATTTTAACTCCACGATTAACTGCATCAAAGTTACTTTGAATAAATTTTCTTTCAGCAGGGTCTTCATTCCATTCATTGTCCATCATTGTCGAAATAATCCACATTTCAGAGCCTTTTTTTGTTTCTGTAAAAAACTTATCTAAAATACGATAAAATTTTCCTGAATCTAAATCTTCTGTTTTAGATTGTTCATCAAATGATAAATATCCACCATCAGACACTAAAGATGTTCCATTAGAATATTTATGTCTTGTTAGCATTAAATAAATATCGTCTGCTATTTCATATGAATAACCAAGCCGTTTCATTGGAATAGAATCTTTTGTTTTATTAAATGTATCATCAGTTTCCATTACTCCACCAATCCAACCTGCAACAACAGAATTAACTCTTACCCCATAAATTTCTGTATAAATATTAGCAAATGTTTTCATTAAATTTTCTTTAGCAGCCTGAGCAGAGGCATAAGCACTTGCTCCAAAAGAACCACGATAAGCTTCAATACTATTAACCAGAACTATACTTGATTCAAAGTTCATTTTTTTAACAATTTCACGAACTAATAGATTAACGGAAAATAAATTAACTTGATAACTTTTTTCAAACTGGTCATAATCAAAATCCAAAGAATCCTCAAGCTCAAAGAATATTTCCATAAAGATAAAGCCATAAACATCTTTTTTTATCTCATTTACTGCCTGTATAAGTGTTTCTCGTTTAAAATAATTAACAGGTTGCAATTTAATATTTTATTTTTGTAAAGCTTTATCAACAAAGCTACCTTCTTGATATAAACCTATAATATAAAAACCTTTTTCAAGTAATATTTTAGAAAGTTCGACACCAATTTCAGAATTTATACCAGCAACTACAACAATTTTTCTATCATCTTGTTCTTTAGCATAATTTGTTCTTTTATCAATAGGTTTACTTGTATCTTTAGGAATGTTCCACCTTCTACCTGTTTTAAAAGGCCTTATTTTTTGCTTTTAAATTTTCTTGACATGCAATAAAAGAAATGATATTGTAGATAACCAAGAAAAAGGGGTTTTTACAATGGATATGAGAACAATTCAAAATTTAAGAACAATTTATCAAAATACTTTAAATGATTTAAATGCCATTTTAGTAGGACAAAACAGCGCCAAAAAGGTAATTGCAACTTCTTTACTATGTAATACAAATTGTCGTATTATGCTTGCGGGAAACGTTGGGGCTGGAAAGAGTTTACTTGCCGATTCTTTGCGCCAAAACTATACTTCCAAAAAAATTTCGATTACGGAAGACTTACTTCCTAGCGATATTCAAAACATTTTAAAACAAAATACAGATATTCATTTTTTACAAATCGATGAATTTAACCGTGCTAGACCCAAAACACAATCGGCTTTAATTGAACTTTTAGCCGATAATCACATGACGTTAGAAGATAGGGATTACAAATTTGGTGATTTTTGTGTATTTGCTACCCAAAACCAATCTGATGGAGGTACTTTTACTGTTCCCCTAGCCATTTATGACCGCTTTGATGTTTATGTCTATTTTGAACCCTTATCAAGAGAAGAAAAAAGAAAAGTTCTTTTTGGAGAGAAAACCTCAAGTTCTTCTATGTTAAACTATAATCATTTTCATTACACAGAAAATATCGTTAATTCCGTACCCATTTCAGATAGAGAACAAGAATTTTTACTCGATATTTTTGAGAAAGTTGATCAGACTGAAATTGATGGCAAAAAACTATTTGTTGGAGACAATATAAGAGCAAAACAATTTGCCATTCAACTTGCCAAAACCTCAGCTTTGTTAAATGGTACAAAAGTAATAAGAAAATCAGATATCGTTCCTTTTATTCCTTATCTTTTTAGACATCGTATCAATCAAGATTTATTTGCAATCGATGATTCGCAAGTAATAGAGGCTTTTACTAATTTAGAAAAAGAATTAATTAGATCTATAAACGTTAGTTCAGCTCCCATACGAAGAAGGATTTTAAGACGATGACTGAAAAAGAAATTAAAAAAAGTTTAAAATATATAAAAAAGCATGGAGATTTATTTGAAGCCATTATTTCTAAAGGAACAAACAGCATGCCGCTTTTAAAAGTGGAGACTTTAGCCTTTTCAAGAATTTTGTTTGTTCTCTATTTAAGCTATCTAAAAATCAAATCTTTTTTCATTCCCATAGAAAAAATCAAAAGTGCCCAAGATAAATTAAGGCACGTACTTCATATTCCAGTAGATTTTATAGAATATCCAAATACTTCTACACTTAGTATTCTTTATGAAAATGAAACAAATTCTAAAGAACAATACATAAAAAATCTGAAAAAAATTTTAACATTTTGTACGCATTACAAAATTCGCAAAGTGATTTTATTTGAAAAAGATTTACAAAACATTTATATAGAAAAGTCCAAAATCGATTTCTTAAATGAATATTTTCGTGCCTATTTCACAAATAAAGATAATAATGAATTAGAAACAAACATTATAAGAAACAAATTAAATGAGGTAGTTTGTAAACTTTCTTTATCGGAGTTAACAGAAGCCATTCAATTATTAGAAGTTTCTTCAAAAAAAGAAGAAAAAGAAATCATTCCCTTTTATGCACAATCCATCAAAGATATCTTTGTGAAACGGGCAATTGAAAACTATAAACAAGATTTTGATTTAAAAAAATTAGAAAAAACTCTAAAAGATAGATTATCTTGTTTATTAAATAATGATAGTTTAATTAAAGATAAGGATTATGGCAAAATAGAACAGAGTTTTTCTATAACGAATGACTGTCTTTTTATTAAAAAATACGATTTAAATGGCAATTTTATAGACCAAGAAAAGTGTACTTTAAACCAATATTTTAATGTGAAAAATAGCGAAGAACTCTTAGCTGCTTCTCAGACAAAAATAGGAGAAGAGAAAGATTTAGTATTACTAGTTTCTTTCTATCTTAATCTAAATCATCAAAATAAACAGAAACAAAAAAAAGCTTCTATAAGTTTCATGGATTCTTGTTTTAAAATTTATCAATTAAAAAAGACAGGAAAAATTAAAAAAATGCCAATAAATTCTTATCAAAAATACGCTACTTTTCAAAAAAACACTACTACCTATACATTTCTTTGGGTTTATATGTTCTGTATTCTTAAAGTAGCTTCCAAAATTGATCCAAATAATGAGGATTATTATTCAAATGTTGAAAATTTTATAATTGAATCTCATGAAAAATCTTGGGAATTTGAAAAAGAACTTTTCATAACCCCTATTATAGAAAATTTACAAGAAATGAATCTTTTAAATAAACCAAAAAAAGAACATTCTTCCGATTATTTTGGCGATATTTTAGCTTCTACAGGAGATACCGATTATCAAAAAAATATAGAAATTGCTACTATTACACCTCTTACAGAAGATGTGGATATGCCTAAATATTTTGCAACGCATTATGCTTGGCGAGAAAGATATAGTGAAGGAAAAATTGAATATGATTTAGCTTCTAATTTTTTTCTTATTTGGCCTTTGGAAGATGCAAAACCTATTTTGGAAATTAGTCATATTTTAACAGAAAATGATGTTAGTTATTGGATTAACTGGGGCTATTCCAATTGTAATACGTTATATCCTTTGGGTGATAATTATATCATTACAAAAATGCAAATCAAAGATTTAGAAAATCCAACTCAAGAACACACTTTTAGCAATTCACTATTAACAGATGAAAACTTAGAATGGTTAAAAACTTTAGAAAAACCAGAACTTACTTATACTTATAGTATTGATTTAAATCAAAAATCCAATAATAGTTTTGTAAAGAGTTTAGAATCGCCTTCTTCTTATCGAAATTACTCTCACTCAGAAATTAAACAGGTGATTCTTAAAGGATTAGGTTTAAATGAAAATGCTAGTTTAGCAGAAATCTATTCGGCGATAAAGTCAAAAACTTATTCAACTACTCCAATAAAAGATGCTCATTTAACTAAAGAAATCACAAAGATGAATGAACTAGAATACTTTGAGGCTATTGCTTCTTTAGATTCTCTTGTTTGTAACTTAGCTGCCACTTTAACTTTAAATGTCAGTGAAGATTTAAGCTATGTTGTTGGCTATTATAATGCTGATGGAGATAATAAGATCAGTCTAAATGAAGCACATGCTTGGGTTATGGATGCTAAAGGAAACATAATAGAAAATACACCTACTTCTAGTAAAGATTTATTATTACGAATGATACAACAAATACTTTCTTGGGGATTTCAAAATCATATTCCTCTTTATGTTCTTCTATTCCTAATAAGTGCTAAAATTAGTCAAAAATATGGAAATCAAATTATTTTTACTATTAAGTTTAAAAAAATCAAAAAATTAATGAATAAAAACGATATAGCATTTTCTTATGCTTCTTTAAATCAGGAAGTTTATGGAGGCACATATTTGCCTATCGAAAAAACTTTAGACGAATATTTTGATTCTATCTATTACGATTATAGTAGTTTTACAAGAGAAGAATTAAAACATTTAAAAAAGGAATTACAACAAAATAAAAATTACTCTATCACTACTTCAAAACTTATCCATGAAATTCCTTATATTACCAATCATTATGAAGAATTAAAACGAACTCTAAAAAAAGAAAAAAATTCTTTGTAAAAAATAAACTTTAAGATAAGTTCTAGCTTATCTTTTTTATCTCGTAAAAATGGTATATTAAAAGGATTGCTTTCTATACAATCCTCTTATACTATAATTTTAAAATACTCTTTGTATTATTTGATTACTATTCTTTTTGTTAATAGTACTGTTTTGTTATTTTTATCTGTTACTTTTAAAGTTAGTTCATATTCACCAACTGGCAAAACGTAATTTGCAATTTCAATCGTTACTTTTTTAGCTACCATATTATCTATCATTAACATAAGCTTAGTAGGTAAAGAACCTCCACTCACAACTGATAGGGTCACATCGTCTTGAGTTATATCGTATAGGAGTTCTTCATTAAATTCTATTTTAAATGATTTATTTGTGTAGTCTATGTTTGTTATTTGTAACCCACTTTCGATTGGTGGAACCGGTTTTTCGTATTCAGGAATTTTGTAATGATCTACAAAACCCACGCGATAATTGCCTACCGTATCAACAAATAACGCCCAAATTCGAGTATTTTTAGTTACTTCATTTTTGCTTAAGTCAAGATGAATAGTATTGGCTCCAGCATTTAAAGTTTGTTTTTGACTATTTATTTTTCCAGTTAGAACATCACTGGCAAAAGGTGTTGTTGAATTGTAGTCATAAATGCCACCATTCCATTCGTATAAACCAAAATAAACCGTTCCAGCTTCATCAGAGTTGAATTTAAATTCGGCTTCTGTTTCAGATATTCTTTTTACGTTATCTACGGCTCCTGTAATGACTGGTGGATTTAAATGTGTTGCAAAGTCCATTTCTATTGGAGTCTCATTTTCGGATACTTTAATTCTTACAGTATATTCATTATCTTTGTGTCCATAATTTTCGGGTATTACAATGATATAAGTTAATAAGTCTGGACTAACATAAAATGTTGCGTCTTTAATCGTTAAACTACTATCACTTGGGCAATCGATTTGAAAATCCTCTAAAGTAAGTTCTTTTTCTGGAGCACGATTTAATTTAAAGACAAAACGATTACTTATTTCTTCTTTAGCATAAATAATTTCGTATTTGTTTGGATTTTCTACTTTTTGTTGACTTGGTATGGTTAAAGGCCCTTTTACTTTTGATGTATTTTCAAAATAGCCTTCAATGACATAATATAACTCATAAGTTTTTTCAGCAACTAATCCTTTTATCGGAATGCTATTAAATCCAACTTTTACATTCGCCACTTGCCCTGTTTTTTTGATAGTTTCTTCATTAATGGTCATTCTTGATGCATCATCTAAAATATAGTAGATTTTTCCGCCTTCATCAACACCATATAATTTTAAAAGGGCTTCCGTTCCAGTGATTCTTTCTATTTTTACGTTTTCTACTGTTGGATTAGCGTAATCGGTATCGAATTCTTTGCTGATTATATTTCCATTTGGTAGGGTAATATAAAGAGCATAGGAATCATTTTTATAATAGGATGTCGAGAGTGTATAGGTTTTGTTATCATTTGTTGAGAGATTAAATAAAGTAATATTTTTACCTGCATTACAAATGACGGATAGATCTTTTAATGTTAATTCTATTTCTTCACTTAATGTAAACGTTACGCTTCCTTGATTTGTAGAATACGCTTCAACAATTTGAATGAGTTCTTCTTGGCGAATTAATAGTTGCTCTACGTGATCACCGATGGTTTTATTGGTTACATTCGTATAAATTCTTGTATTATTGGCTTCAATGTTAGCGTTTGTGACGGTTCCTGTTCCGGCAATAATCGTATTTTCTCCTTTATTGTTCAAAGTAGTAACTTTATTTTCACCATTAATTCTTATCGTACTTTCTTCATTATTTGTAAACGTTTCAATTGGTGCGTTTACAACTATCGTTGCCTTTTTTTGGTTGATAAGTGTGTCAATCTTCTGATTTACAGCGACATGACCTGTCGTATTTAATACTACATTTTGACTTTTTATATTTAATATCACTTCAGAACTATTATTTACTTCAATGTTGTTTACTGAATTCGTTCCATTTATTTCTACATTGCTATTTATAGAAAGTGTTTTTATTTGACTGTCGGTGACATTAATGGTTGCTCCTTCTAAGGCCTTATTCATACTTTTTATGGTTCTAAAAAAACTGAATAAATTGCTTCTTTTTTTACTCGCTACCACCATTGTTGGAATATTAGAATTTAAAATATCTATTTGATACTTTCCAGGATTTTCAATAATCAATTCTTTTTCTATTTTTACTGTATCGAGTACAATTTTGGCATGACTTTCAATATCGGAGGTAATCGTTACGGTCTTATATTTTTTATTGGTTAAAGAATAAGTACCGTTTGTTAATAAAGTGCTGTCTATTATTAAATCTTCTAGTTTTTCTTCTGGTTGTTCTGGATTTGTTGGTTGCTCTGGGTCTTTAGGTGTATCATTAGGTTTAGTAGGCACATTAGGAACACTCGGTTTTGATGGCTTTGTTGAGATGCTACTAGAAGGTTGATTTTCTTCTTCCTTTTTATCTTCGTCTGGTAAATCTATAATTGGTTCCTCATCGGTTTTAGATTCTTCCTCTTTTTTTTCATTTTCATTGGCATCATAGATTGGATGCTCTTTCTTTTCTTCTGATTCTTGTGATACAACGGTGTCTTTTGCTTTTCGATTAGATAAAACTTTTATCCCTCCTGTTATTCCTAAAGCAATGACCACAAGAATAATTATTATTTTTACTTTTTTCATATAACTTCCTTTCCCCCATTATCTATAGGACTATCTCTATTATATGTAAGCCTATTTTTTTAGTCAACATCAAAAGTGTTTTTAGTAGAAAAATTTTAATCGTTACAAAATCAAACTTTTTCTATTTTTATTCTATTCGATGGTTAAATTTTGGTACTTTTTATTTTAAAATTACTCGGAAAAACGCTTCGTTAAAATTTCAAATAATTTTTTGTGTTCTTCTCCATAAGGAACATAATTGGGGTCATTATTTTTTAACATTGTTTGTAAGTACTCATAGTAAACATATTTTATATCGGTTAATTCTTCAACTTGTAGTTTGGTATGCGCAACGTCGACATTATATTTAAGTAAATAAACTTCATCAAATAATTTTAATGTTGAAAACTCATAGTCTTGTTCTCTTTTAATGGTGAATAAGTACTCTAAATTGCTCTCTTCGATGGTTAAATCGAGTTCTTCTTTTAATTCTCGAATGGCACTTTGTTTACTAGATTCTCCCGCTAAAACATGACTGGCACAAGATAAAGCCCAAAGATTTGGGAATGTTTTTTTATAAGGGTTTCTTTTTTGCATAAGAAGTTCTTTATTATCATTAATAATCCATATATGAACGGTTCGATACCAATAACCTTTTTGATAACATTCTTCTTTGGTTGTTGATAAGCCTGTTTTTGTTCCATCTTCGTTTAAAATATCAAGTTTTTCATTCATTTCGTCTGTCATAACTTCACCTAATAGTATTATAACGTATTTTTTTTATAAAGGAAAAAATTTCCACCGCATTTTTACAAACATTTGTTTGATTAATTTCATTTTATTTTATATAATAATCTTGGTGTTACATATGGAATTAAAAGAAAAATTACAAATTCTCGCCGATAGTGCAAAATATGATGCGTCTTGTTCTTCTAGTGGAAGTAATCGAAAAACAAAAGAGGGTATTGGTAATACGGCGGTATCAGGCATTTGTCACTCTTTTTCCTCTGACGGAAGGTGCATTTCACTTTTAAAAATTTTAATGACGAATTGTTGCATTTTTGATTGTAAGTATTGTTTAAATCGAAAAAGCAATACGATTAGAAGAGCCTTGTTTACGCCAGAAGAAATTTGTGACATTACCCTAAATTTTTATCGTCGAAATTATATTGAAGGGTTATTCTTAAGTTCTGGAATTTTAAAAAATCCTGATTATACCATGGAACTTTTGATTGATACGATTCGTTTATTAAGAAAAAAATACCATTTTGGGGGGTATATTCATGCTAAAGCCATTCCAGGAGCTAGTGAAAAACTGTTAAAAGAACTCGGAAGTTTAGTTGACCGTTTAAGTGCTAATATTGAACTTCCTACGGAAAATGGGTTAAAGTTATTAGCACCCAATAAAGATGCCTCAAGAGTTCATAAAATTATGGATTATGTAAAAACCAATCAAAATAGTAAGTATGTACCTGCGGGGCAAAGTACGCAAATGATTATCGGAGCAACTAAAGAAAGTGATTTAGATATTATGGAAAAAAGTAATCATCTTTATGATACCTATCGTTTAAAACGCGTGTTTTATTCTGCCTATATTCCAGTAAATAAAGATACACTTCTTCCTTCTTTAGAAAAACCACCTTTAAAAAGAGAAAATCGACTTTACCAAGCGGATTTTTTGCTTCGTTTTTATCATTTTAAAGTACAAGATTTGTTAAATTCTGATAATCCTAATTTTAATATTTTAATTGATCCGAAAGCGGACTATGCTTTAAGACATATTGAAGAATTTCCTAAAGAAGTGAACACGAGTTCTTATTATGATTTGCTAAAAGTCCCAGGGATTGGCGTTAAATCAGCCAAAAGAATTCTTAGTTCTAGGCGCGTATTTAAACTTTGTTTTGACGATTTAAAGAAGATGGGTGTGGTGTTAAAAAGAGCTAAGTATTTTATTACTTGTGGAGGGAAATATTGTATGGATGCTCGTTTGTTTAAAAAAGAGTTTATTGAAAAAAATTTAGTTTTGGAAGAGTTTATTCCAGAGAAAAAGGAATTTGAACAATTGAGGTTATTTAATGAGTAAAGGTTGTTTTATTTATGACGATACATTTTTAAGTCTTTTAAATTTGATCTATTATTTATTAAAAAATAGAATAAAACCAGAGACTATTAAGAATACTAGGTATACACCGAATTTGTTAGATCAAGTGGTTCATTTAAAACTACCTGAAGATCAAGAAGTTTTTAGTAAAGTCATTTTACTTATTGGAAACTATGCTTCAAGGTCTCTTTATTATGTATTTTTGTCAAAGGAAGAAAATAAAGAACTCATTATTTATTATTTTTTATTAAATGGGTATAAGTATAAGGATCGTATATTGTTTCATCGTCATTTACGATGTGTGGGTGAAACGATTCGGATTTCTAATTATGTTATCCATGAAGTACACAAATATAAAGGTTTTGTTCGCTTTAAAGAACTCGAAAACCACATCTTATATGCGGAGATTGAACCTGTGAATGATGTATTAGAACTGGTTTCTCATCATTTCAAGAAAAGATTAAAAAATGAATATTGGATGATTAAAGATGTAGGGCGAAATATTCTTAGTCTTTATGATAAAAAGAATTATTATGTCGTTTCAGGTTTAGAGTTTACTCTAGAAAATAATACATTTAGTCAAGATGAACTTAACATAGAAACTTTATGGAAAACATTTTATAAAACGATTGGTATTAAGGAAAGGAAAAATGATCGCTGTCGCATGAATTTTATGCCGAAGAAATATTGGAAATATTTATTAGAAATGGAGGAGGAACAATGAAAAAAGTTCTTACAAGAAAGGCTTTACAAGAAAAGATGTTAGAAAGTGTCGATTATCTTGTTGATATTGTCAAAACAACTTTAGGTCCACAGGGAAGTAATGTAATCATTGATCATTCTATGTTTAGTCCGTTTGTAACCAATGATGGAGCGACGATTGCTAGGAATATTGAAAGTGAAGATGCTGTTGTAAATACGATTTTAGAAATTACTAAAGAAGCATCTTTAAAAACAGATGAAGTGGTGGGTGATGGAACAACCACGACCCTTGTTCTTTTACAAAGTATTCTCCATTCAAGTTTAAACTTAATTCAAGAAGGAATGTCTCCGATGTTATTAAAAAAAGAATTAAATCTTTATTTAGAAGAAATTATCAGAAAATTAGAACAAGAAAAAATACTTCCTACAGATAAACATTATCAATCGATTGCTTATATTGCTGCAAAAGATGAAAAAATTGGGCGTATTGTTGCGTCGACTTTTCAACAAGTAAAAAGTAAGAATGCCATTTCTATAAAAGAAGTAGAAAAAAACACTTTAGAAGTTCATTATTTAAATGGGTATCGTTGTGATATTGAACTTGCTAGTGATTATTTTTTGAAAGATCAAAAAACACTCACGCTTTCTAATGCCCAAATTATAATTATTCAAGATGTTGTAAGTGAATTGGAACCTTTAAGTTTTCTTTTAAATGATTGTATGGCAAATAAAAAAAATCTAGTTATTCTAGCTCATGATTATGATGAAAACGTAGTAAAAGAACTTGTTTCGTTAAATTTAGAGAATGCTTTAACTTGTCTTTTATGTAAAATTACGGACTATGGGATGCACCAAAGAAAAATAGAAAAAGATATTGAAGTATTAACAAATGCCAAGATTGTTTTAGATTATTACACGATTTCTTTAGAAAATTTAGGTACTATAAAAGAGATAACTTTTACTCAAACGGATATGATTTTGAAATTTGATAAAACTTCTAAAATCAATACTTATCTCTCTTTATTAAAGGAAGAAAGTAAAAGCTTAGATAGTGAATTTGAAAGTGATTTCTACCACAAAAGAATGGCGATGATTGAATGTGGACTAGCGGAAATCTGGGTTGGAGCTCCTACAAAAACAGAATGTCATGAAAAGAAAATGCGCATTATGGATGCGCTTGGAGCCATTAATAGTGCAAGTGGTGGTATTATTCTAGGTGGTGGTGTCACTCTTTTAAAAATTGCTCGCGAATTAAAAGAAGAAAGTCTTATTTCTTTTATTTTTAAAGAAGCCTTAGCTTCTCCTTTTAAACAAATCTTAAACAATGCGGGACTTGATGTTTCTTCTATTCAAGAAGAGATAACAAAGGCAAATTTTGAAAGTGTTTTTAATGTTACTTCAGAACAGCTAGAAACAAGAGAAGCGACTTCTGTTTTTGATTCTTATTCTGTTATTCTGAATTCTTTAATTCATGCTTGTTCTATTGCTACGATGCTTTTTACCACCACGAGTTTAGTCATTAATGAACATGTTAATACACTTAGTAAAACAAATGAATATACTGAAATTTAGATAAAAGAATTTTATTTAATCATATCTATAATAAGAATTATATTCTTTATGATAGGTATAACTTCTTCGTAACTTTCGAATCGTTAACTGTTTGGCATTTAAATTTTCTTTTACTTAATTGTGTTTTTAACCAATGTATCCAATTTTTATAAGGATTTCCATAAGACCCATGAATAATAAAATAATTGTTTTCCATTTTAACACTTCACTTTCATTAGTAAATCGCCATTGCTTAAAATATGTACATTTTCATTTGATTTAATGCAATTTGAAAAATCGATTTCTTGTTTTTTAATTTTGAAGCCTTGTTCTAGTCATTTGCCAATTGATTATACCATCCTCTTCATTGTATGCAACAATCTTATATTAGTCATGTTTCTTACTATTTAGTTTTCTTTTAAGGGTATCTATATCTGTTGTTTGATAATCTATGTTCATAATTTCATCAATTCTTTGACAATCTAAGTCTATATCATAGGTTTCATTAAATTCTTTTATAAAATATTTTATTCTAGGGTAGGCATAAATAGGAAGTGTATTTTCTGAATAAAGCATTTTTAAGGCGGTGAGTTCAAGTATTTTCTTTTTCATAAGATTTGTATAATGTTTTGCTTCTAAAATTCTTTTTAATTCACTATAATCCATTACTTTATCTGATTGTTCTAAAATAGAATAAAATTCTTCAGGAGTTGTTTTTTCATTTTCAAAGGCTATTTCTTTTTTAAAAGAAGGGAAGTTGCTTTTTACAATCCCTTCTTTTACCCTAAAATAATATTCTTCTTTATTCCTGTAAGGATATTTTGTTTCATCACGTTTTATTTCGATTTTAAAATAATCCCAATAATCATTTATTAACACTCCTTTTGCATCATGATGAATACGAAATTCTAATTGTTTTACATCCATTAATTTAGTAATTTCTAACATTCTTTTATATTCTTCTGAATCTTGTGACGTTCCGTTAAACATTTCATTAGGATATTTAAATTCATAAAAGCAAACAATTTTTTCCATAAAATGTTTTATTTTTTCTTTATTAAAATCCCTATCATAATTTCTAAATATTTCGAAAAGAGCAAGAAATTCTTGATTTTGATCTATATCATACTCTTTTGTATCCATTTCATAAAAATTTTGTATTTCTAAACCGCTCATTGCATTTTTTTTCATATTCTTTTTTCCTTTCATTTTCCTTATTTTAAAGTTTTTTTAAAATTATGTCTATATTTTTTTAGCATTGTTAAATTCAATACTTATTTTTCAATTTGTCGAAGCCAGCCAGCAATCGAAAACAGAAAAACCTGATATTTGTTTTTTACCATCGTACCATTTCTAACAACCATAAAAAATATGAAAGTTTCTTTTAAATTGTTTGCTATTGAAGAAGTATACGTCTTTAAGATTTCTCTCTTTTTATGGTAAAATTTGTTAAAATGTCATATCTCAGAAGATTACTTAGTTTCATTTTCTCTTATTTTGAGTATTAATAAATTTGGAAATTTCAAAACAATACTTTTCTGTATGCTAGAGTAGTATTTTGATAAAGTTCATATACTTTAGAACTAGGAATTGTTGATAAGTTTTCTTTAACATTCTCTTAAAAATGAAGTCATACAATCTTCTAATTTTTTTAAAACTATACGGTTGATAACTCTTTTTTCTTTACTTGAACATTCAAAATATTTGTTAATTGTTCATAATTATTATATTTATTCTTTAATTTTTCAGTTTTTAATACGATTTTTAAATAGATATCGCCAGAAGCATCAATAAATATCATTCCTGTTTTTGTTTCATCAATTGAAAAGCAATATTTTAATTGCTATAAATTTTCGATTTTCACTGACAATAAAAATATCTAAATCACTAGATTCTGACGCATTTTCATTAATTCGACTTTCATAAACCATTAATTATGGTATTTCATTTTTTTAGCAATCATTCAATATTTTTTGTTAAATTCTTTCAAATTTCATCTTTCGAATCGTCCCAAATTACAAATTTATTTCTTTCATCTAATTCTTTGAAAAAATCTAATAATTTGCTTTCAGTAGTTATTCGTGCCTTTTTTAAACATTTTAAAATTTCCTTCATATCCTCATCTAATATATTTTCATCTTTAAGGTGTTCTTATTTTTGATTCTTCCATATTCCAGTCCCATTTCTTCAGCAAACAACTTATTTCTTAAATGAATCTTCTCTATTGTTTTATTTTTAGAAGCTAAATTCATTTCTTTTTGTATCTTATTAAATATATTTTCCATTTGCTTCATATTGCTAATAGTAGATTTTAGTTTACTACCATTTCCTACGCTTAACAAGTAAATGTAATCATCTGTTCTTACTACAATTCCTTTTAATTCTTTTGAGTTATTAAAGGTCTTAAAATCAGTAAGTGAAAAAGATAAATTGTTCGGATGATTATGAACCACTATTAAACTATCCTTTTTAGCTAAAGAAGTTTTAATATTTATCATAATATCTACTTTTACTTTGTGTTCTTCCCCATCAATTATTTTTCCAAAAAATTTTCCTTTTTCTAAATCATAATAAATAAGATGTTCTTTTGCCTTATCTAGTTTTGTTTTCAGCTACCTAAATTACACAGGATCCTAAAACATTATGAACGCTAATAAAATGATTAGAAAGGTTTTCAACTACCTAAATTACACAGGATCCTAAAACATACAGTAATCACAATAAGAAACAAAGGTAGTTTTCAACTACCTAAATTACACAGGATCCTAAAACCTTTGTCGTTCATTATTTCTTTGGCTGTGCGTTTTCAACTACCTAAATTACACAGGATCCTAAAACTTACTGAAAACATGCCTAGTACAGTACTTGGTTTTCAACTACCTAAATTACACAGGATCCTAAAACCCAATTGCTATTGTAGTTTTTACATCGTTTGTTTTCAACTACCTAAATTACACAGGATCCTAAAACTCTTTTGTGGCAATTGTATTCGTAATCTCAGTTTTCAACTACCTAAATTACACAGGATCCTAAAACCATTAAAATTACTTAAAACACTCTTACCAGTTTTCAACTACCTAAATTACACAGGATCCTAAAACGTTTCTTTCCTTGAAAGTTAGGATTGTTTGGTTTTCAACTACCTAAATTACACAGGATCCTAAAACTTTTAGTAAACAATGTATAAATACTCTCATGTTTTCAACTACCTAAATTACACAGGATCCTAAAACTATATAGATTATGATAAACATTTAGGTAAAGTTTTCAACTACCTAAATTACACAGGATCCTAAAACCTATAAGGATTATAACATAATTTTTTATAATTGTTCTAAAAAAGATTTAACATTGTCGCGAATTATACATTTACTACTACTGACTTCTGAATTAATTCCAAATATTTTATTCAATAAAATATAGGTTATATATTCATATTCTTCATAAGCAATGTAGTCTATATTACTTTTTTTATAGATAAAATATTTATTAATAAATGGACTCACTTTTTCTTTATAAAACTCTACAGGCCATACACTTTCTAATCTTTCTAAAAGTATTTCTATATTAATTTTTTTTACTTCATTTATACAAAATAAATTATATTCCTCAATATTTTTTTGTTCCGATATATCAAAAGAATAGCAAAAATCAAATTTTTTTAATTCTATGTTGTGTTAAACATAATGACTGATAAATAAAAGTAGTGTATAATTGAAATAG